>JAIXLE010000045.1 GCA_026931725.1 Bacteroidales bacterium | reverse complement strand
CTACTACACGGAACTGGCCCACTCCGCTGGGATGCCGCAGACCCCCTTGGGGAAGGATGTCCCCGCACGCGAACGGGTCCGCGCCATCCTCAACCACATGGACCGTTTCGACAACACGGCCCAATACGCCTGGTTCGTCGACATCGCCCGGACGTTTTTGAACCACCCCAGCGACCGGGTCACCGCCGCGGATGCGGATACGCTGTTCGACACCGCCGAGCAGCGGTTCGCCGCCCCGGACTGGGAGCAGCAGGTGTTCACCCAGACGAACCTGGAAAAAATCTTCCTGACCAACGAGTTCGACGATCCGCTCGAAGGGTTCGACACGTCCGTGTATGTGCCCTGCCTGCGAACCGATACGCTTGTCTTCCGGCATCAGGAACCGGCTGTGCGCGAACGGCTCGCCCGTGTGACCGGCATCGACGCGGGAGATACGCCCACGCTGCGGAAGGCGATTCGCGTCTTGTTTGAGCGATTTGTCAGCCGAGGAGCCAAGGCGTGCGCCATCTCGTTGCCGCCAGACTTCTCACCGACGGGCGATCCGACCACGGGGAACCCCGTGTTCTGGATGCTCGCCGAGAATTGTCGTGAGTTCGGCTTGCCGTTCGATCTGATGATCGGCGTGAACCGGAGCGTCTATGCGAAGGGGGTGTACCAAGGGCAGGATTTGTTCGATCAACGCACGTCCTTGATTCAGTATCGGCAACTGTTCAACGCCTTCCCCGAGGTAAAATTCCCCATCTCGGTGCTGACGAGCGGTCAGAATCAGGAACTGGTATCGTATGCGTGGATCTTCCCGAACGTGTTGCCGAATGGCCATTGGTGGTACTCGAACATCCCCGCGTTCATTCAGTCGGATCTGACCGAGCGTTTGCAGGCGGTGCCGAAGACCAAGCTGGTCGGTTACTATTCTGATGCGTACAAGCTCGAATTCGTGCTGCCGAAGTATCGGATGTATCGGCGGATTCTGGCGGGGGTGCTGGCCGAGCAGTTCGTGCGTCCGGGCCGCTTGACCGAAACCGAAGCCGTGGCCCTGGGCAAACGGCTGCTGCGGGACAATGTCCGCGAGATTTTCCGAGTTTGATACCTGGTTGCCGGTGGGGCTGGGAAACACAACTGGGGACTATTCGGTGGTGGGTAGAGTATCCCTTCAGAACCGGGGACGATAGTCCCCGGTTGTCTGTCGGAAAACCGGGGGTCGTCCCCGGTTCGGTGGTGGCGGTGGTGGTGGCTGGTATGGGTAGAGTGCTCCCCCGGAACCGGGGACGATCGCTCCCGGTTTACCGATGGGGTGGAGCGGAATTTCAAAAGTGTGTCATTCCGCGTGGCGGGAAGTATACTGGGGAGCAATTGACCCTTCCGCGTCATGTTCTGATCGCACCATACCCCGGAGCCGCCTGATGACACATTGGCGATTGCGTCTGCCCATGATGGGATTGTGGGTTCTGACAGGATTCCTCCTGACTGCACCCACAGCGTTTGCTCAGAAGAAAGCCGATCCGAAAAAACCTGCCCCCAAATCGGCCCTGAAACCCCAAGCGGCGACCCCCGCGAACACGCTGAAAGTCGCCAAAGGCTTTCACGCGGAACTGCTGTACTCCGTGCCGAAAGATGTGGAAGGCTCCTGGGTCAGCATGTGTACCGACCCGCAAGGTCGGCTCATCGTCTGCGATCAGTACGGCGGGCTCTACCGGGTGACCCCGCCGCCGCTCGGCACCAGCACGGGTATGAAGCTCGAAAAGGTGCCCGCGGCCATTGGTGATGCCCAGGGGCTGCTCTGGGCGTTCGACTCACTCTACGTCATGGTGAACTCGGGTCGAATCCCATCGGGGTTGTACCGGGTCACGGATTCCAATGGGGACGATCAACTCGACAAGGTGGAACTGCTCCGCAAGATTGCCGGTGGCGGCGCGGAACACGGCCCCCATGCGATCCTCTTGCACCCAGATGGCAAACGGCTCACGGTGGTCTGCGGCAATCAATGCCAGCTCGTCGATGCCCAATCGTCTTTGGTGCCCCGGTTCTGGGGAGAAGATCATCTCTTGCCCCGTTTGCCGGATGGGAACGGCTTCATGAAAGGCGTTCTGGCTCCGGGGGGCTGCATCTACAATGTCACGCCGGACGGCAAGGAATGGGAACTCATCAGCGTCGGCTTCCGCAATGAGTACGATGCGGCCTACAACCAAGCCGGGCAACTCTTCGCCTACGATGCCGACATGGAATGGGACGCGAACACGCCGTGGTATCGGCCGACGCGGGTGTGCCATGTGGTGCCCGGCAGCGATTGGGGCTGGCGGAACGGCGCGGGAAAATACCCGGTCTATTACCCAGACACACTGCCGCCCGTCGTGAATATCGGCCCCGGCTCCCCCACGGGTGTCACCTTCGGTTACGGGGCCAAGTTCCCGGAAAAATACCAGAATGCACTCTACATCTGCGACTGGAGCTACGGCAAACTGTACGCCGTTCACCTGAAGCCGGACGGTACGACTTACACGGGGGAAGCGGAAGAATTCATCGCCGGTTCGCCCCTGCCTCTGACCGACATCGTCGTCAACCCGAAAGATGGTGCGTTGTACTTCGCCATCGGCGGCCGGAAGACCCAGAGCGGGTTGTACCGGGTGACCTACACCGGCCCAGAAAAAACGACCCCGATTGCCACGGCGGCTCCCCACACGCAAAAACGGTCGAATAGTTCCATCGACCAATCCTGGACCAATTTGACGAACCCGGATCGGTTTGTGCGTTACACGGCACGAGTCCATCTGGAAGCGCAGCCGGTGAGTACCTGGCGGGAAAAAGCTCTCGCCGAGACGCGGCCCGAAGCCTCCGCCCTGGCGTTGCTGGCGTTGACCCGCGTTTCCGCTGCGGACCCGCAACATGCCCGGCCCAACAGCCCGAAAGCCGATCCCGCTCTACGCGGTCAGATTCTCCAGTCACTCGCCCGGCACGATCTCCGCAAACTCGATGATGCCGTGGTCTGTGATCTGCTGCGTGTCTACGAGGTGCTGTTCAACCGTTTTGGTCCACCCACGGACGCGGAACGCTCTGCCGTGCTGGCGAAACTCGAATCGGCGTTCCCCTCGGGCCACCGCTTCGTCGATTCGATGTTGCTGGAAGTGCTGGTCTACCTGCAATCGCCGAAGGCCGTGACCGCGGTGAAACTGTTACTGGAAGCTCCGACTCAGGAAGAACAGCTCGACTACGCCAAGTCTCTGCGGATGCTCCAGGCGGGCTGGACCCCGGAAACCCGGAAGCAGTACTTCGAGTGGTTCACCCGTGCGGGCGGCTACAAAGGGGGGAACTCGTTCCGTGGCTTCCTCACCATGATTAAGAAC
>JAIXLE010000090.1 GCA_026931725.1 Bacteroidales bacterium | reverse complement strand
ATTCCCGGCGGGGCGCTGGCCAGCACCGAGCCGGGGACCATCGCCGAGATCCACACGGGCTTTCTCCGCCAGCAGGGTCAGTTGTTTCACCACATCCGGGTGATCCGCGATCTGATCGTGGGTTTCTCCCGGATCGGCCACGACATCGAACAACCGGGCCGGAGACGGTTGCCGTTTGCCGCCGAGTTCCCGTTTCCCGGCCAGGGGAAGATACAGTTTCCACTTCCCGGAACGCACCGCCTGGAGTTGGTCCAGCTGATAGTAGAAGAAGGCTTCATACGGAGATCGTGCGTTCGGCTGGCCGGTGAGAATCGGTGTGATGTCCTTCCCATCAATGGCGGGCTTGCCTGGCCATTTTCCCCCGGCCAGTTTGGCGAATGTGGGTAGCCAGTCCATCGCGGTGACCAGTTCCCCGCTGACCGTGCCCGCAGGAATCTTCCCTGGCCAGCGGACCAGACACGGCACCCGCATTCCCCCTTCGGCGGTGCTGTACCCCCAACCGCCGAGCGGTCGGTTCGACCCCTGCACCGGGTTCCGCCGTGGTGCGCCGTTGTCGCTGGTCCAGACCACGAGTGTTTGTTCGTCGATGCCGTGATCTTTCAGTGCCTGGAGGAGTTTTCCCGTAGACCAGTCGATCTCTTCGACCGAGTCGCCCCAGGCACCGTTGCGGCTTTTCCCCCGGAACGCAGGGCTGGAGAACGGGTGGGTCGTGCTGCCCGGCATGGCATGGGGGAGATACAGGAAGAATGGTCGATGCTTGTTCGCGGCGATGAACCGGATCGCTTCCTCCGTGTAGCGTTTGGTGAGAGTGTCTCGGTCCACCGGGGCTTCGATGACAGTTTCCCCACGCATCAGCGGCAAATCCGGCCAATTCTTCCCGGTTCGGGGAACCATATCGTCGCTGTAGGGGACACCGTAAAACTGGTCGAACCCCTGGCGAGTGGGTAGGAAGGCGAGTTGATCGCCGAGGTGCCATTTGCCGATGCAAGCCGTCGCGTACCCCTGTTGTTTCAGAACATCCGCGATGGTGGCTTCCTGGGGATGCAGCCCCTTGGGCGACACGGGTTGCAGCACGGCTCCGCCGGTATCGCTGACGTGCAGGTTCACCCGGCGTGGGTAGCATCCCGTCATCAGCGCGGCCCGTGACGGCGTACACACCCCACTGGCCACATAGAAATCCGTGAGCTTCAGCCCTTCGCGGGCCATCCGATCGACATGCGGGGTCCGGTGCAACTGCGAACCATAACACCCCACATCACCGTAACCGAGGTTATCGCAGAGGATCAGCACGAAATTGGGCGGTCGTTCCGCGGCGAACCCCGGCCCGACGCTGAGAATGAGAACAAGGATTGCAGTGACGAACGCGCGGGTCATTTCCATCCTCGCAGCTCCTGAGGGGCGGAATCGTTCTCCCAATGTCGAGCCAGCAGGGCAGGGGAACGATTTCGGTTTTTTATCGAGATTGACTCAAGTTCCGAATATCTCTCCGCAAGTCTTGTAATCTCCCTCGTTTTCCTAGTGGAAAAGCCAGCCTCACCACTCAACGCGGGCTGGCACGTTTCAGAAGTACACCTCAGGAGAGCCAGTCATGAAAGCATTCCTCTTCACAGCCGCTCTGGCCACGCTGGTACTGTTCGGTTTTGGCGGCACCGCTTCCGCGGACGGCCATGGTTACGGATCCGGTTATGGTCACGGCAACAGTTGGGGCTATGGCCACGGGTCCGGTTATGGATCAGGCTATGGCCACGGGTCGGGATACGGCCACGGCAACAGTTGGGGCTATGGCCACGGGTCGGGATACGGCCACGGCAACAGTCGGGGCTATGGCCACGGGTCGGGATACGGCCACGGTGGCATGTACTGGCGATAAGACGGGGATATTGACGAAAAGAGATAATCGAGAGGCTTCTAGCAAACATCCGCCCAGAGGAATCGCTCTCTGGGCGGATGTTTTTGTCCCATTTGTACCACGGTGTGCGGAAAGGTTACGCGGCGGCCATGACCAGTGCGCCATTCTGACCACCGAAACCGAAACTCGTCGATAACGCATATTGAACGTGATCTTCCCGAGCGGTGTTGGGAACGTAGTCCAGATCGCAGCTCGGGTCCGGGTGAGTCAGGTTGATCGTCGGTGGGTACACCTGATGCCGAAGACTGAGAGCCAGCGCAGCGGCTTCGATGGCCCCGGCGGCTCCGAGGGAATGCCCGATCATCGACTTGATGCTGGACAACTTCACTCCACGGGAATGATCGCCAAATACCCGCTTGACGGCGGCGGTTTCCATCACATCGTTGAGCCGGGTACTGGTGCCGTGGGCGTTGATATAGCCCACATCACGATGGTCGATCTGAGCTTCCTGCAAAGCATACTCGATCGCTCGGGCACCACCACGACCATCGGGGTCCGGCTTGGTTACGGAGTAGGCATCAAAACTGCTGCCGAAGCCGAGAACTTCCGCGTAAATCTCGGCCCCGCGTGCCTTGGCGTGTTCATATTCTTCCAACACCAGCACGGCGGCCCCTTCGCTCAGCACGAAGCCATCGCGCAGACGATCAAACGGCCGAGAGAGTTCTGAGGGGTTGCGGTTCCCCTTGCTCAGCGTCCCCAAAGCCGCGTAAGCCAGCATCAACACCGGATCAATTCGGCTGTCCGAGCCACCAGCCAGCATAATATCGGCATCATCCCGCATAATCATACGGAAGGCTTCGCCGACAGCTTGCGTCCCGGCCACACACGCCGTGACGACGGTGTTATTCGGCCCTTGGCAATTGAATGCCATGCTGATGTGAGCCGCAATCATATTGGGCAGATGTTTCAGCAACCATAATGGAAACATCGGCGGCGGGCTGCCCGGAGGGCTGGGTAGCCGGGTGGTATCGAAGCTACCGTCTTCCTGGCACGCCCGCGCCAGCATGGGGGCGAGTTCTCCCAGGTCCATCGGCACGAGTCCGGCCCCCATGACCACGCCACACCGTTCGGGGTTCTCCCGGTCCATGGCAATGCCGCTATCGGCCATCGCCAATCCCGCGGCTCCGATCCCGAGTTGCGCGGCCCGACCCATCACCTTCACGGATTTGTGCTGAGATTCCGGCAACCACGGCAACGGGCTAAAATTCGCCACTTCTCCGGCCACCTTGACCGGATGATTCGTCGCATCAAATGCGCGAATTGGTCCGATTCCACTGTGCCCGTTCAGGCAGGAATCCCAAAAATTTCTGGTACCCACCCCGTTCGGAGCGACTACACCCAAACCACTAATTACGACACGTCGCATGGTGTCACCCCTGGCCACCGTCCGATCAACTCCAATCGGCGTGGAAACCCGTTCGCCAGCGTCTTCAGGCTACCTGCCAAGCTGAGAACGAGAAATTGGGACGACCGCATCTTCTGAAAACGCGGTAAATTACTCAAACTTTCTAAATTAGCCACTCTTCTTACTTTAGGTTCTCTTTCGATGTGAATCAATGGCACTGTTCGGCTTGTGGTCACGATGGGACACACCCAGACGGCACAATCGCTACAGTTCACTTTGCCTGCTTCTCTCAATCGGCACAGGCAAGACCATCAACCCAGGTCAGAGATTCCCCATCTTCAAAGCGGTCAGACTCCAAAGTATCGTGTACAACAGGAACGTGTCTCACCTGAGCAAGTGGCACACCGGACAGCCCCGAAACCGAGACACACCCACAATTTTCCAGCGGAGGGATCAGTATGACCTATCGACTCGCGGTATCCGCCTTGTTCGTATCTCTCGGGGTTGCTGCGGCCCAAACGCCCGCGACTCCCAAGCCTGCGGTGAAGAAACCGACGGGAGCAACCCCCACTCAGGCCAATGTGAAGTATGGGGAACACCCCCGTCAGGTGCTCGACTTCTACAAAGCCGAATCGGACAAACCCACGCCCGTGCTTTTCTGCATCCACGGTGGCGGTTGGGTGAACGGCAACAAGGACGGCTACCGGAATCTGGCTCCGCAGTTCCTCAAGAACGGCATCTCGGTCGTGGCGATCAACTACCGGATGGTGACGGAAGCCCACGATAAAGGGATCAAACCGCCGGTGCAGTGGCCGATCGCGGATGCCGCCCGTGCGTTGCAGTTCATCCGCTCGCAAGCGAAAGAGTGGAACCTCGACAAAACCCGGATCGCCGCGACCGGCGGTTCCGCAGGGGGCTGCTCCTCATTGTGGCTATTATATCACGATGACCTGGCCGACCCCAAAAGTGCGGACCCCATCGCCCGCGAATCGACCCGACTTCTCTGCGCGGGTGTGATCGGGGCACAAACCTCGCTCGATCCGAAGCAACTGCGAGAATGGATGCCCAACGCCCGCTATGGCGGCCACGCCTTCGGTGTCCGTGGAGACAAGAACCGCGATGGCGCATTTCAGCAGTTTTACGAACAGCGGGAATCGCTGCTGCCGTGGATCAAGCAATATTCTCCATTTGAATTAGTCACCGCGGACGATCCGCCCGTGTTCCTGGAATTCCCGAATCAGAAGAAGCCGCCCGTCAAAGGGGAAGATCAAGCCGACCCCACGCACTCCGCCCTCTTGGGAATGATCCTCATGGAGAAACTGAACGAAAAGAAAGTAGAAGGCATCTTGGTCTACCCCGGCCACTCGCACGAGAAGTACAAGAATTCGACCGAATACCTGATTGATCGCCTGAAGAAGTAAGACGATCCACAGGCACCATCCGCACATACCGATGGTGTCTGTGTGTCAGAGGCAGAAACAACCCCACCACACGGGGCAAGATTCCGGGAGACCACAGGAACACTATGTCGCTCCCATTCGATGCCACGTTGAAATCCATCGTCGCCAGCCATCCAGGCGACTTTGTCGACGTGTTCAACCTACCACGCAACGAACCCGTTGCCCCCATCAACGTCGACCTCTCCACGCTCTCCGCCGCCACCGATGTCGCTCTGGCATATGGTAAACCCATTCAGACCATCGTCGATTTGAACTTCCAGACCGGACCCGACACCGCCTTACCCAGACGACTGCACCTCTACAACGCCGCTCTCCACAGCCGATACAACGTCCCCGTGCGGTCCATCCTGGTTCTCCTTCGGCAAAAAGCCGATGCCCCCAACCTCACCGGAACACTGACTTACGGCGAGGCTGGCTGTAAAATAGAATTCCGGTATGATGTTATCCGCCTTTGGCAACTGCCAGTCGAGGATTTCCTTCATGCGAACTTGGCCGCACTGCCTCTGGCCACACTCTGTCGTATGCCCGCGGGGCAACCGCTAACCGAGGCCTTACGCGATGTGGTCCAGGCCATCCATCGACGACTCGGCCAGGAAACCACGCACGCCGATGCCATGAAATTGATGACGGCGGCCTATATCCTCACCAAATTGCGTGTGAAAAAGACCGATTTAGATTCCCTCTATCGAGGAGTCGGACCCATGAACGAATTAACCGCCTACGACGAAGATGTGGAAAAAGGCGAACGGCACGGTCGAGCTCAAACATTACTCCGTCAAGGCCGCCGTCGGTTTGGGGAACCGGATGCGGCGGCGGAAGCGGAACTGCGATCGATCCGCGATCTGGAACGGTTGGACCGCCTCGCCGATGCCATCCTCACCGCCAATTCCTGGGCGGAGTTACTGGCCACGGCGTAAACTCATACTCAAACCCGATGTGGGTGTCTCAAAATCTACACTTGTCGAACAACCGGGGACGATCGTCCCCGGTTGTGTTCCTCTCCGGTTCCGTTCCTCCCTCTCAAAATTGGACAGCCTCACTGGGTGCGTGTATCAGGATCTGTTTCGGGTTCACGCCCGCCACGACACCATTTCCGTGTAACTGTCCGTGTCCAGCCACCAGACACGGACTTCCACTTCCTCTCCGGCGAAACCGACAATCAGCCACGGAATGCTGGGACCATAGCTATTCTCCGCGAGATCCTGACGGCTTGGGATCGGCGCGGATGTGGGGTGCGAATGGTAGATGGCAAGAAGTTCCTGCCCAGCCGCCCGCATGGCTCGGAACGCGGCTAGCACACTGCGGGCCTCGGTGCGGAACGCAATCGGAGAAGCCCGCTCATTCACCAACGGCAAGCAGCGGGCCACCGTGCCGATGCCGTCCGCGAGGGTGCCCGCCAGAAAGCCGCAGCACTCGTTCGGTCGCTCCGAACGGGCATGATTCCAGACAGCATCCAAGATGGTAGCCGGAATGGAGAGGCGGAATCGGTTCATCTCTGTAATTTATCGAAGTCTCCGTTTTCATACAGGACACTACCGATGACCACTGTTGCTGATCTGAAGGGCCAGACCGTCGCTTTTGCCGCCTCGGGCGGGCTGGATTCCTGCACCGTGACACGCTGGCTGACCGAACACGGCGTAACCGTCGTCGCCGTCACCGCGGACATGGCCCAACCGGATGAGACGGATTTCACCGCGGTCGAAGCGCGGATGCGGGCCAGCGGAGCCGCCGATTTCGTGGCCATTCCGCTCCATGAGATGATCGCCGAAGCGGGGATCGAAGGGGTGCAGTTTCAAGCCCGGTACGAAGGCGATTACTGGAACACGACCGGCATCGGTCGCCATGTCATCGTCGCGGGGATGATCCCCGAGTTGCGCAAACGCGGCATCACCGTACTGGGCCACGGCGCGACCGGACGGGGGAACGATCAGGTTCGCTTCCAGCTTTGCACGAACATGCTTGCACCCGATGTCACGATCTACGCTCCCTGGCGTGACCCGGCCTTCCTCCAGACGTTCGGCGGTCGGAAGGAGATGATCGAATACTGCACGCAACACAAGCTGCCCATCAAAGTCACGCACGATGCCCCGTATTCGACCGATGCCAACCTGCTCGGGCTGACCCACGAAGCCGGGAAGCTCGAATCGCTAGAAGTCGGGCCGTGGTTCATCACCCCCGGCATGGGCGTTCTGCCGCAAGATGCCCCCAACACCCCGGAGAGCGTGAGTATCCGCTTCGAGCAGGGCCGCCCCGTGGCGATTAATGGCAAACCCGTGACGGCGTTTGAAGCGATCACGACGGCGAACGCGATCGGCGGCAAACACGCGGTGGGGATTGCCACGCACCTCGTGGAAAACCGCTTCGTCGGCATCAAGAGTCGGGGCGTGTACGAGGCACCGGGGATGGAACTGCTCGGCACAGCGTATCGCTATCTGCTGGAGCTGGTTCTGGACCGCCGCAGCCGAGAATTCTTCGATCAACTGGCCCCGTACATGGCCAAGCAAATCTATCAGGGGTACGGTTTCGACCTCGGCACCCACATGGCCCGTGCCGCCCTGGCTCCGGTATTGCAGTTGATGACCGGCACGATCCGCCTCTCACTGTACAAGGGTCGCGCCAGCTTCGAGGCCGCCCAGGACGTGCCGCACCAGTTGTACTCGGAGAGCAACGCCAGCATGGAAGCGATTGGCGAGTTCCACCACGGCGATAGTGAAGGCTTCTTGCGGGTGTTGCAGGTTTCCGCACGAGCCCTGGCGGCGAACGGTCAGGTGGTTGCGCCGAGCTGGACCGCTCGGTAAGGGAAATGAGAATCGGCTTCCTCCACTCACCCCACGAGAGAATGAGAGGGGGAAGCCTCAACGTCCCCGGTATTCGGGCCGGGCCACGGATAAACGTGAAGGGGTAGCGTCTGGAGCAAGAAGTACTCCGACGGCCGCCGGTGACACACGCCATCCTCCGTGGTCCGGTGGTTCTCGCCAGAAGGGGCAGCTCCCGAGTCGAGATAAACGATCTTACAACAATCGCTCCCGCCGACGCAACAACCATTCCACCCCAAAAAGCAATAAAATCAGACCAAATCCCGCAGCCTGGTTCCACAACGGAATCGGCGAGATCGGCTGATTCAACGGAATCCGCATCACTTCCGGCAATGCGTCGATGAGTTGGTCAGCATCGGTCAGAGTGTAAAACTGCCCTCGGCTCTCGGCGGCGGCGCGGAGCAGGTCGGGTCGGTTCATCTCCAGACGCTCCAGTTCGCCCGGCGGCGGTAGCACCTTGGCCTCCGCACGCGGCGGGGTGCCCGTGGGTTCCGGGGTGGTCAGTTGGAACCGATAATCTCCTTCCGGCGTGCGGGTGAGCAGCGTCTGATAGGTGGCTCGGCTGCCTTCGACTTTGGCCAGTTGCACGGTCGTCGTCTCGGCGGGGCCGCCGATCACGGTGCCATCGGCTTGCTTCCACGGCCCGCGATGGACCGTCACTTTTACGGCCGCGTCGGCGGGGGGTGGCGGGGCATCATCCGGGTAACGTACCGTGAGCCGAATCGGTTCCCCGCGACGGTACGCGGTCTGCTTGTCGGTGCGGAGTTCCGTGCGAGAAATTCGGTTCCGCGCCAGCACCCGCACCGCTTGAATCCAAAATTGATTGAACCGTTCTTCCCCCGTGCGGAATCGCCAGCGCCATGTCTCATCGAACCCCAGGAAGATGACCCGACCACTGCCGATGAACTGTTGCAATACCAGGGGATGCCGGGTGGAGCTTGCATCCTCGGCGGCGCGTTCCGGGTGAACGGCCAGCACCTCGGCGGAACGCTTCTTGCGATAGCTGGTCGCAGCCCAGATCAACGGACGCAACCCGGCCCAAATCCGGGCATTCTCGCTGGCATCCGGGACGAGCCGGAACAGCGGGTGTGTCTGACCGAACGGGGTGAGTTGCGGTCGATAGCCCTCTGGACTGACCCCGATGTCCGATGCCGGTTCCGGCACGGGCGTGTCGGACGGTTGCACCGGCAGCAGTTCCCCCAACGGCGTGCTGAACAGTTGGTGTGGGTCTGCTTGCGTCCCCGCGAGGAACAGCAAGCCGCCGCCACGGGTCTTCACGAACTCGGTGAGATCCTGAAACGTCTGCGTGGCCTTCGGCACCTGCTGCGGGGCGACATCACCCAGGATCACCACATCGTACTCGAACAGTTCCGAACGGGTGGGGAAGGCCCGCAAGGCGCTGCGGTCCTGCTCGGCGTACCCCGGTGAGGCATCGAGCAGCAACGTATTCAGGTCGATCGTCTTGTTCCCCCGGACGGCCTCGGTTTCTCGCTCCAACAGAGCTTTGATGAACCGGAACTCGTAACGGGGATACCCTTCCACATACAGAACCCGCATCCGCCGGGATTCGGTCACGAGGATGGTGCGTTCGAGCCGGTTGTTGCCGGGTTCCACTTCGTCGGGTTGAACGGGCACGTCGATGACGAAGGTCTTCTCACCAGCTTCCTCGGGGGTATGTTCGAGCCGCACGGGAACGGGCTTTCCCGCAGGGTCCGGGCGGACATTCTCGCGGGCGCGCTCGAACAATTTGTCGCCCTGGCGTTCGTAGAGAACCACCGGAACGGTTTGGTTCGGCGCTGGTCCCTTGGCGGTGAGCCGAGCTTCCCACAGCATCCGATCGCCCTTCAGCACCAGATCGTCGGCTTTGAGGTCGGAGAGAATCAGGTCCGGTGGTTCCCGCGCATCGCCGAGGCCGACGAGGTAGAGCGGCACCCCGGCCCGAGCGGCTTCCTGCCCCGCAGTCACCAGATCATCCCCCTGCGTGGTGACTCCATCGGTGAGCAGGATGATCGCCGACAACGACCCGCCCCGGAACGATTGCAGCACGCTTTCCACACTGTCGCCGAGTCGGCTGGCGGGTCCGTCCGCCTGGAGGACGCGGATGGCCTCCTCGCCGGTGGGGGCATCGCCGGGTTCGGCCAACATCGTCAAGAGCCGTGTCTCCGCGTCGGCGGAGTAGACATGCACTTTGACTTTCCGTTCCGTGAGGAGCCGATGGAGCCAGTTTCCGTGTGCGGAAGAGAGCAACGCTTGCGCCAGCCGAAGGCGGTTCACGCTGGCGGTGTTGAAGACGCGGGCCAGTTCTTCCGCCTTCGCGCGTGCCTGGGGATCGCGGATGTCGTCCACTGTGCCCATGCTCGCGGACGTGTCGAGGATCACGGCAACATCCGGCCAACCTTCTCGGTCAAATGCCAATTGTAGTTGCGGCAACAGGATAAACAGCGTGAACAGAACCGCCGTGACACGGAGAACCCACGGCATCAACAGTCGGCGCAACCCACCCGCGGCCCGGCGTTCGAGGCGGTACAGCGTCAGGGCGAACAGCCCCGCCGCCAGGGCGAACCCCGACAGCAACCAACGATCGGAGAACCCGTTGTCGAGGTAGGCGGCCCGGCTTTCAAGCCGCCAGCGTGTGCCTTCACCGGGTCCAGCGGTGGGGACACCGGCCCAGATTTCCAGCGTCTGCCGCCAGGAAGCCGGGATGAAGCCGAGCAGATCGCCCGTCACCTCGGCATGGAACACCACAGCCAGGATGAACAGGACGCACCCCAACGGAACCAGCGCCACGCCCCAAACCAGAGCGCGACCCACCGTTCCTCCGGCCTCAGCGGTCGCGTGCGGAACGGATGACCCCGCGCGGGACGGTCCCAGCCGCCAGGCAAGCCCGAGTTCCAGCAGAATCATCAGCAAGGCCGCCGAGAGCAGCCAACGGGCCAGGGTGGGGCCGTGGGCACGCGGGGCGAGAACCACCACGGTTTCCCCACTCCCGCCGATCCGCACATCACCGGGATCGGAAACAACCTGAATCGGGCCGAGCGTCTCAAACGCGATCGGTTCCAGGCGGTTCAGGTCCGATTCGCTGCCTCCGCCGGGTGCGGTTTCCGGCACATTCACCGCGAACATCGCATCCCAACGCCCAGCCAGGGTGAAGCGGTACAAACCACTGATACGCGGATCCGGGAAACGGGCTACCCCTGTCTCATCTCCGGGGACGACCGGAAGCGTCGCGGTTTCCCCCTGCGGATTCGTCAGGCTGGCCGTCAACCCGACCGCCGTGACCGGGAGAAATTCTTCGAGCGTCTGCCCCACGTCCAGCGTGTGCCGATCCGGGTTCGCGGCGGCAAAACGGAGGAGTTCATGCGCGAACGGCAAGAAACTCGGCAGGATGGGCCAATCCGTCCAGTCCGTGTTGAAGGTGCTGGTGTAGACGACCACCCGGCCCCGGTGGCGCGGCCATTCGACCACGGCGGGTTCCGGCTTTTCCATCGTCGGTTCAGAACGCGGAGCCGCCGGGACGAACGAGAGGACTCGGCGTGCCTTGCCATCGGCGGGGGCATCCAAGCGGACATATTTCCGAAACGGCACCCCGGTCAGCCCCGCACGGGCGTTGTCGTCCTTGAAAGCCGCCAGCGGTGGACGACGGTAGACCGGATCATCCGCCGCGAGCCGGAAACCGGGATCATCCGCCCCGTCGACCGTGCGGACTCCCAGAAGCGGGCCGGGTAGCAGCCCTTCCCCCTCGGCGTAGAGTAAGCGGTTGTACAGTTCGAGATTGTCCGCCGCGTTCGGTCCCAGTCCGATCACGACTCCGCCGCCGCGTTTGAGGTGCGCTTCCAGCCGGGCTACCTCCGCCGGGGTGAGGGAAGGCACATCGCACAGGAAGACACAATCGACAGTCGAAAGATCCCCCAAAGCCGGGTCCGCGAACTCCCACAACGATAGGGTGCGTGGTCGAGCCGGGTTGCCGGGGAGATGCAGCCCGCCCGGATCGAGCGCTTCTTGCAAATACTCACTCGCACGCCGCAACGGGTCCGCGGCAGGGCGGCCATTGACCAGCACGGCGGGCAGTCCTTCCCGCACACGCACGGCCAGCATCCGGCTATCATCCGCGGGCAGGCTGTCCGGTTCGACAATCCGCACCCGGAGTAGATGCAACCCCGGCACCCGGAATCGGCCAGAACCGTCAATCGCAAACGCGATCGTGACATCCTGACCGGCTGGCAAGTTTTCCAGCACCCGTTGTTCGAGCGGGAACAGCGTGGGCTCCCCGCGTCCGCCCGGTGGGGCATCCCGGCCCACGGCCAGTTCGACACGCACATTCTTGCGATCCAGAGTTCCGAAATTCCGCAGGGTCGCGGTCACAGCCGTCGGCGCATCCACAAGCGGAATCGGATCCGCCAGCGTCAACCCGGTCACGGCGAGGTTGCCCGGTTCATCCCCGGCCACATCGACGATAGCGAAATCGGCACCGGGAAGAATGCGATTCCAGATGTCCGGCGCGGGGTTGTCCGCGGTCGGGAGTAATCCCGTCCACGCGGAACGCTGCAAGTCCGTGAAGAACAGCACCTGACGGCGCGGATAAGAACGCGGTGACTGCGTCAGGGTGTCGGCGATGAGATTCAACCCGGCGACAAAATCCGCGGTGCCGTGTGTGGGACGCAGTTTGTGGATTTCTTCAAGAACCTTGGCCGCGTCGTTCGATGGCCCCGGCACCACGGCAACGGCCCCGGCAGCCAGTTCGATGACGGTGAACCCATCCCCCGGATTCGCGGCCCGCACGGCCTGTTCCACGAGGTTTTGCAGTTTGTCGAATCGTGTGGCGTTCCCAGCCTGGGTGGTCAAGCTCAGGGAACTATCCACGACGAGGATGGTATGCGTGCGGGGGGCGTGTGAGACGGCTTCCGCCGTGCCGGGAGAAATGTCTTGCCAGAGCCGCTCCGCCCACGGAGTCACCGCGCACATCGCGGCCAGCAGCAGCAACAGCAGTAAGACGCGGGCCGCCAGCAACAACCACCGATCAACCCAGCGGCGATGGCTTTTCCGCGCGGCCAGCAAAAACCGCATCGCCGCCCACGGAACCACCTGATAGCGTTGACGACTCAGCAGGTGAATCAGAACCGGAACCGCCACCGCTCCGAGTGCGGCCACTCCCGCGACGGCTGGTAGCACGAACGAGGCAAACAGCAACGGGGTGAAGGCAGAACTCGCGGCAATCGGCATTCCGGCACACCCCGGCGAGATGGGCTTGGAGATCGCATCTCTTCAGTATGGCGCTCGATTCGGTATCCTACAAGGATGCAGCGCAGGACTTCCGCACCGTGCGATGGAATCCTCCCGAGTCATTCTATGCTTCACGCCCTTTCCATCAAACAACCCTGGGCGACTTTGCTCACTCATGGTGTCAAGACCATCGAAATCCGCACCTGGTCCACCCGCCGCCGAGGGTGGCTGCTGATTCATGCGGGTAAGTCGCCCGATCGACGACCCGAAGCGTGGCAGTGGATCACGACCCCCGCACTCCAGGAAGCGGCCCAGTGCCTCGGCGGCGTGGTGGGCGTGGCCAAACTGGTGGGATGCCTCCCGTACACCACCCCAGAAGCGTTCGCGGCCGACCAGGAACGACACCGCAACCACCCCGATTGGTTCCTCCCCCAAGGACTATTCGGGTTAGAGTTCCACGAAGCGCGGCCCCTGCCGTTCCTCCCGTACCCTGGACGAACGTCCATCTTCCCGATTCACCTGCCCGATCTGGAAACCCAGTTGGTGTAGGTTCTGGCAAGCCGTTGCGGTAAGATGGGGTTCTCCATCGACAGAATCGCAGACTTGGGGCACGGAAGGCCATGAGTGAAGGAACGCGCACAGGGTTACTGGTCAGTGTCCGTTCGGCAGAGGAAGCCGCAATTGCACTGGAAGCCGGAGCCGATCTGCTGGATGTCAAAGACCCCAGCCGCGGCGCGATGGGCATGGCGCATCATGAAGTGGTGAGTGCTGTTCTGGCGACCGTAGCCGGAAAAGTGCCCGTGAGTGCCGCGTTCGGCGAATGGCGGGATACGATCTTGACGGATGCCCACTGGCACCTGGAACTCCCGTTGAACTACATCAAATGGGGGCTTGCTGGGTATCACGCCGGGCCGGGCTGGGGGGAAGACCTACTCGATGCTCGCCGCGAGTTGCCGGTCGGCCCCGAGTTGGTTGCCGTCGCCTACGCTGACTGGGAAAAAGCGAACGCGCCGGCTCCCACCGAGGTGGCCAAGTTCGCCAAGCGTTACCGTTTCCGTACCTTCTTGCTCGACACGTTTTGCAAGAACGGCAAGACCCTGCTCGATTGCATGAAACCCGCCGAGATCGCCGAACTGGTGGCCGGACTGAAACGCACCGGAATTGCGGTGGCGCTCGGCGGTTCGCTCACCCCAGAAAAGCTCAAATCGTTGAAGGATGTCCAGCCGGACTGGTACGCCGTGCGGGGTTCCGTCTGCGCCGGGGGCAAGCGAGAAGGCAGCCTCGACCCGGTGCGGATCAAGAAATGGAAAGACCTGCTTGCCGCGTGAGTCGGGCCTGGCGCATCTCCGAAATGTAACCACCCCAGCCGCACCCCTGGCGGTTCGGGGTATCACCATTCTCGGTGCATGGCCCCTGTGGGAATACCTGCTCCCACTCGGGTTGAGAATACGGTATCATCGCCGTCATCTCTCATTCCGCTGGATCTGCTGGAGCCGCCATGCCCCGTGCCCCTCTCTTGCTCATGCTGCTCGTCACCGGCGCTGTGACCGCACTGGCTCAGATTCCCGGCCAACCACCGAAAGATGGCCGATACACCAAGAAAGCCACACGCACGGAAACGGCGATTGCCACACTGGAATCGTTCGGCCTCCCAACACTCTCCGGGAAATGGTACTACGCAGGCCCATTCGACAACACGGACAAAATCGGCTTCGATAAAGAATACCCACCCGAAAAAGGTGTCGACCTCCAAGCCAAGTACATCGGCAAGAACGGCCAGAAATTCGGCTGGAAGGAACTGCCGCGATTCCAGTTGGGGGCCGTGTACGACCTCGACAAACTGTTCCCGCAAGACCGCTTCGATGGCGTGGTGTACCTGTACCATGCGTTCAACTCGCCGGTGCCGTTCCGCTTCCCGATCTCATTGGGGTCCGATGATTCCCTCTCCGTGTTCAACAACGGTGCCCGGATCGTGCATGAGGATTATTCCCGCCCGGCCGCCCCGGATCAGAACTCCGCTTTGTTGAAGGTCAAGCAAGGGAAGAATGAACTGCTCATCAAGATCGGTCAGTATCAGGGCGGCTGGCAAGTATACGTCGCCCCGGATTTGCCCGATTACCTACCCGCAAAAGTCGTGACGGCCTACACCCGCGACTTCCCCCGGAGTAGCAATTCCTCCGGCTCCAGCACCACCGGGAACGAAGCCCGCTACTACAGCGCGGCGACGTTCCCCCTGGAAGACGATTGCGTCCTGGAAGTCGGCGGGCTCGCCTTCCGACCCGATGGCAAACTGCTCGCCTGCACGCGGCGGGGAGAAATCTGGTTGATCGAGAACCCCGGTGCCGAAGACCCAGCCGCCGCGAAGTTCACTCGCTGGGCCACCGGATTGCACGAAGCCTTGGGAATGCATGTGATCGACAACAACACCGTGCTGGTCGTACAACGCCCCGAACTGACACGGATCAGCGACGACAATGGCGACGGAGTCGCGGATCGTTACGCCACCATTTGCGATCAGTGGGGCGTTTCCGGTGACTACCACGAATACGCTTTCGGCCCAGCCAGGGATCGGAAAGGCCGCTGCTACATCACGCTCAACGTCGGTTTCGGTGGCGGGCACCAAGCGAAAGCGGCCTGGCGCGGCTGGTGCGTGCAAGTGGACCCACAAACCGGAGCGATGGAGAAATTCGCCTACGGTCTGCGTTCGCCCAACGGCATCAACGCATCCCCCCAAGGGGATCTGTTCTACGCCGATAATCAGGGAGAATGGGTCGCCACGAACAAACTGCACCACGTCACCCGCGGAGCGTTCTTCGGACATCAAGCCAGCTTGAAATGGTTGAAGGATTCCCCCTTCTCCGAACGATCCGACCATGTACCCAGCGAAATGACTTACGATGGCCGGAAATTCGATCGTCGCACCAACACCGTGCTGGATACCGTCGTTGGCCGACCCAAACTCAACGCGCCGGCCATCTGGTTCCCCTACGGCAAGATGGGGCAATCGGTTTCGGAACCGAAGTGGGACACGACCGGCGGGCGGTTCGGCCCGTTTGCCGGGCAATGCTTCCTCGGCGATCAGACCCGCTCCATGGTGATGCGAGTGGCGATGGAAAAGGTCAACGGAGTCTGGCAGGGGGCGTGCTTCCCGTTCCGGGGCGGCTTGCAGTGCGGCGTGAACCGGCTCGCCTTCGGCCCGGATGGCAGCCTGTACGTCGGCCAGACCAATCGTGGTTGGGGTTCGGTCGGCGGCAAGCCGTATGGCCTACAACGGATCACCTGGACCGGCACCGTGCCGTTCGAGATTCACCACATCACCCTGACACCAACCGGATTCGATCTGACGTTCACCCAGCCGGTTGACCCCGCCACGGTGAAGCCCGAAGCGTTCGCCGCGAAGTCTCATACCTACGCCTACTACAGCAATTACGGCTGCCCAGAGCTGGATCAGCACGCCGAACCGATTCAACGGGTGACGTTGGCGGCGGATGGAAAAACCGTCTCGGTGATCGGCCCGGAACTGAAGCCCGGTCGAGTCTACGAACTCCGGGCGGATGGCCTGACCTCCACGGATGGCGTTCCCGTCCTACACCCGGAGGCGTATTACACTCTGAATGAACTGGTCAAATAGAACCAGTATCACCAACCCCACGACCAATCCCAGGAAGCAACCGTCCAGGGTTGGTCCACACGACCGTGAGTCCCATGCTGGAAGAAACGCATCCGTTCGATCTGGCGTTCACCGATCCGCGCCATCCGTTCCATCTGTTGCACATGGAGATGGCGTTAGATGAAGCGATGGTCGCGGATGCGGAAGATGAGGTGCCAGTGGGAGCGGTGATCGTCTCGCTGGAACGCCGCGAAATCATCGCGCGGGCACACAATCAACGGGAACAACTCCAAGACCCCACCGCTCACGCCGAGATGATCGCGCTGACACAGGCCGCGGCCTCGTTGAAATCCTGGCGGCTCGAACAGTGTGTACTCTATGTCACGTTAGAACCGTGCCCCATGTGTGCGGGGGCCATCGTGCAAGCTCGGCTCCCGGTGGTCGTCTACGGTTGCACGGATCGAAAAGCGGGGGCGTGTCACACACTCTATCAGATTACATCCGACCCCCGGTTGAACCACCGTTGCCAGGTCATCGGCGGTGTGGAAGCCGAACGGTGTGCGCTGCTGCTTTCCGAATTTTTTGCGCGGAAGCGGGCTCTGGGGAAAAAATGACCATGACTCAGGCTCTACAATCCTCACAAACCCCTCGCTACACAATGAAACAAAATCAACCCTTGCATTCGATGCTTTCAGAAAATTATTTTCGGTGATATTCTCATAGATGTGATTCGCCCACCGATTCGCTGCCCCATGTCCCCCGATTCTTTGCCCGGAGCCGCGCCATGAGGTTTAATCCCACCCTACCCACACTTCTGGTTAGCGTGGCGTGGTTCTCGGTTGCGTCCGCCCAGTCCACGACCTCGGCGGTGTACTCGAATGCCATCCCGCCTGCCAAAGAGTCGCTCGAACGGCTGAATCTGCATTCGGAGTGGAACGTCTATGTTCCCCTGGATGGCCGGGCCGATGGTCTGGCGGAAGTGCAGATCGTCGATGCCGGGCAGATCTTCGCACAAACCCGCGCCGGGTTGCTGGTCGCCGTTGACGCGATCACCGGCGCGAAGCAGTGGACCTACCGTTACCCCCGGCCCTATTCCAACGTCTACCCTGTCGGTGTGACGGATCGGTTCGTCTTCGCGGTGAATGTGAGTCATATTTTCTGCTTCCACCGTTATACGGGGTTGCTCGAATTTCAGTTTGAGCTACCCGGAGCCGCTTCAGCAGGGCCAGTCGCGGACCACGAGAATTTTTATGTCACGATCGGCGCGACCAAGGCGATGTGTTACCGCTACCCACAGCCGATCCAAACAGACCCCGTCGTTGCCAAGAATTTAGACGAAATGACCGGGCCAATCGGGATGGATGGCCGGGCGGTTAAAGGTGGGAACAAAGCTCCGAACGCCGCCGATCAAATTGCCAAACGCTATGCGGAACGCCTGCTGCCGAACCCGTTCGCGGAACCGCAGTTTGAAGCCACGCGGTTCCCACCCTCGGAGCATTCGTTCCACGGAGATGAGTTCGGCGGCGGTGGGAACTTGACCCCGTCGATCAGTGCCCTGCCACGGGTTTCACCGCCGTATACCGCGCACTATTACAGTGTGACTCCGTCGATTTCCACGTTGCATTCTCTGCGGCGGCCGTATCAGTATCGGCCCGATTTCTTGCGCTACAATCAGCGAACCCCGTCGATCTCCACGATTCCCCCTTCCGTGGCTCGGGTAGCGGAACTGGCGAATCTACGGCCACGGCCAGTGGAACCGATCCCCGTTTGGACGCTCCACACATCTCGACGGGTGACGTTCCAGCCGATGTTGACGAACCCCATCGGCAGCCTGGAGCGACCGCAAGTGTGGTACACCACTGCGGATAAGATGATTTATTCGGTGTACAAGAAGGATCGAACCGTGCAGGTCGTCGTGCGGACCACGGGCGTACCTGTGGCTCCGGGAGCGGGGCCAGTGGCGTATGGCAAAGATCAACTCCTCGGTTATTTCGCACTCGATGATGGCACCCTATTGGCGGTGGACCTGACCGCGGGGAACGTGGAAACCCCGGCGATTCACTTCCGCTCCCACGTGGGCGGTCGACTGAACCATAAAGCGGTGCCGACCCGGTTCGGCGCGGTGTATGCTTCCGGCGAGAATATCGGCATCGCCAAAGTGGATGACAAGACGGGCGATGTGATCTGGCGTACCGACCCCTCCGCGGATCGGCTCCTGGCGGTCAACGAAGAATTCGCCTACATTCTCAACGACCGAAACGAACTATTGGTCTACGATGCACACAAAGTGAATGATCCGGTCACCTTGCGAGCGAACCCGCTTGCCAAACTTCCTTTGGATGGGTTTGATGTCCCCATCGCCAACGATCAGACCGACCGCGTTTTACTCGCGGCTCACAACGGCTTGATTTCCTGCCTGCGGTCACGTTCGCCCAAGTATGCCAAGCCGCTGATCGTGGCTCCGCCGACGCAGCACAAGCTCGCCCCCGCGAAACCTGCGGATGAAGCGGCCCCGGCTGCCGGGTTGTAACGGTAACCGCGACACGGTTTCCCCCCTGTTCTGAAGAACCGAAACCCCAAAACGCAGACACGGCCCGGAAACAGGCCGTGTCTGCGTTTTTTCGAGCTTATACCACTCCGGCTCCGCATTTGTGAGCGGTTGCGGAACCGGGTAGCTGGGGTCAACCGGAACGCTTGCCGATCAGTTCGGGAATGGCTTTTCCGTGATCGACGATCGGCGTGGGACGACCGTTATGGTCTTTGATGAAGGCCGTGCTGTAGTCGATCCCCAGGTGGTGATAGATCGTGGCCAAAAAGTCACCAGGGCCACAGACACGTTCGATGGCATCTTCCCCGAGTCGGTCGGTGGCTCCGACAAAACGGCCGGTTTCAATTCCGCCACCGGCCCAGATGTTCGAGAAGCCACGCGGCCAGTGATCGCGGCCAGGCTGGGATGTCCCCGCCGGGGCGCTGGCATTCCCCGCTCCGGTGCTGGCAGCGTGGCTAATTTTCGGTGTCCGACCAAATTCGCCGGTCACGCACACAAGCACCCGATCTCCGAGGCCGCGTTCGTAAATATCTTCAATCAGGGCCGTCACCGCCTGATCGTAGACATCGGCTCGAAACTTCATGGCTTCAAAGACGTTATGATTAACCGCGTGGTCGTCCCAGTTGTTGACCCGCCCACACAACGGGCCGCTCAAGCTCGTCGTGACGATGTCGACCCCGGCTTCCACCAGTCGGCGGGTGAGAAGCAGTTGCTGCCCCCAGGCGTTGCGACCGTAGCGGTCCCGGACTTTAGGGTCTTCGCGGTTCAGGTCGAAGGCAATCTTGGCCTGCGGGTTCGTCAAGAGGGTCAGTGCCTGAGTCTCGAACGCATCGAGGGCGGCGAGATTCTGGGCCTGATCGAAGCGGCGATCCAGAGTGTCCAGTTTCTCCCGGAGCGAGGAACGGCGACTGAGTCGGCGCACGAGATTGGTATCGGTAAGCCCGATGTTCGGCACCGAGAACGAAGGGGAATTCGGATCGCCGGACACCACGAACGGGGAATAGGTGTCTCCCAGGTAAGCCGGGCCGTTGTATTCCAGCGGCGGGTTGATGCCGACGTAGGCCGGAAGCGGGTTCTCGCGGGCACCGCGTTGGGCCAGCATGTAGTTGGAAACGGTCATCCAGTCCGGGTATTTCGGTTCGGGTTTGTCCCGCGTATCCGGGTCGCCGGAAAGGAGCTGCATAGAGCCAGCCGGGTGCCCGCCCGCGGTTTGCCGCATCGACCGCAACACTACCATTTTATCGGCGATGGCCGCTTGTCGGGGGAGTAGTTCCGTGAACCGCAGTCCCGGAACTTTCGTGGCGATCGGCTTGAACGGCCCGGCGTACTCGCTCCCGGAATCCGGCTTCGGATCGTAGGAGTCGATGTGCGAAAGACCGCCCGGTTGCCAGACCATAATGACGGCATTGCGAGCAGCAGGGGCTTGGCTCCCCGTGGCGGCTTTGGCTTGACTTCTCAGTTTCAACAATCCCGGCAAGGAGAGTGTCGAGAAGCCCGCCAGCCCGAATTGCAGGAAGGCCCGTCGTCCGGTGGGGCTGAACGGCACCGGGCCGTGACAGGTTCGGTTCGCGGACATTATTTCTTCTCCACGGGAAGTACGCGGATCGTAAACGGTTCACACACCATAATATCGGCAATATCGCGTGGCTTGGCCGCAGCCTTGGCCTGTTCCAGTTCCTTTTGGGCCGCGGTCAACTCGGTGGTCGCGGCTTTCATCTTCTTGGTGACGGTTTCCAGTCGTTTCTTTGTCTCGTCCTTTTTCATGGGTGGGGCCGCTTGCACATCCGCGGAAACCTGCTTCACCACGGCTTCCAATGATTTCACTTCGGCAAGCATCTTTTTGGACGTTTTCTCCGCCTGGGCCACCATGTCGGGTTGATGGCTATACTTGACCACGCCGCCGCCGAGGAACGCCACATGATACTCACCTGGGGCGACTTTCAGGGCGTTCAGGTCCAGGGTAACCGTGGTGCTGTCCGCTTTCAGGGGCAGATCGAAGACGGGATTGCGTTCAAAACCCGCTCCGACGGTCTTCATCTTGATCGCGGCCCCGGAAAACTCACTGGTCCGGCGGATCGTCAAGGGGATAGCCAGCTTCTCACCGACGCGGGCCTCGAAGACAGGTTTCTGGGCAGTCACGGTCAGCGGAGCCTGTTCGATTCCGCTCACGGACACCGGCACATCCGCGATGAGCCGTGGGCTGGGGAACTCACCCCAGGCATCCGGGATCGGCCACGACATCGAAGCCACCCGGCACGGATGCGTGACCGTTTTTCCGTCGATCTCGGCCTGACCCGTGAAGCGGACGTTGGCATAACCCCTTGGTGCATCGGTTTTAGCGGAAATCAGCATCAAACCGCGGGACTGGCCAGCGGGGATGGTGAGCCCCTGTGCGGTGACACCGGGAGGCAACCCTTCCATTTTCAGTGTGATGGGGCCATTGAAGCCGTCACGCCGAATGGCCACGACTTCGAGTGCCTTGGTGGCACCACCCCGCAGGGCAATCGGCTTGGAGAGCGCGTTTCGGTCGCCGTTGCGGAGTTCCATGTGCAGTGCCCAACCGACCACGGCGAAATCGGGAGCGGCCCGGCGGATGACCAAGCGATAGACGTGATCCGGTACGCTGCGGGTGCCGCCGAACAGATCCGAGATTTGCAGGCGGTAAATGCCATCTTCCTTGATCTCCAGCTTCCCGAGGACATCGGAGGAACCGGCGTTGTACGGGGGGCCGTCGTAAGCGTAGCCGTTGCTGGAAACTTTAACGGGACTCGGAATGTCGGAAAGTTCGAGAACATCGGCGTAAGTGGCCGGTTTTCCGTTCTGGCCGGGGATCACCCGTTGTACGAGGATCGCGGGATCGGTCGGCAAATCGAGCCGTTCGGAAGCCGCTTCAATCCACCAGATTTCCCCTTTCTTGGCGGAGAACTCGTAGACATCGACATCGGCAGCCGGGAAGAAACGGCCCGCGATGTCGCACGGCAGCGTGATCTTTTGCACGGAATCGCC
This sequence comes from Bacteroidales bacterium, assembly GCA_026931725.1. GTDB lineage: Bacteria > Planctomycetota > Planctomycetia > Gemmatales > Gemmataceae > JAIXLE01. The sequence continues at coordinate 4,016 of JAIXLE010000090.1, read as the reverse complement.
GCCGTTGTTCGGTTCGACTTCCGTAAGAGCAGCTTGTGCGGGCAGACCAGCTGGCGGCCAGGAGAACGAATTAACCGGACTCACCGAGGGTTGCCGCACGATGGGTGTCTTGGCGGCTTGCTCCCAGAGTCCGAGCCGGTAGTAGTAGGCATTCCCACCCTTGTAGGTGGCTTCATGCACCTTAATAACGTAGTTGCCGTCGTTCGGCACGGTGAAATCGAGTACCCCGCCGCGTCGTTCGACCAAAATATCCCGCCCCGCCGCGTCGGCGATGATGACGGTCGCCTTTAGCTTGGAATCAATTCCCCGTGTGGCACAGTCGACGATCAGACGTTGGCCCTTCTTCGCGGTGAAGGTGTAATAGTCGATCATCCGGGCGGCGACGGCAGCGTTGCACACGGAGTTCAACGGCAGTGGAAACGCGGTTTCCAGGGCGTGATTCGGTTTCGTGGGGCTGACTTCCGCCAGTGTTCCCACAGGGAAAATCCGCGACGATGAAACACCGAGCCGGGTCATCACGCGGGCTTCATAGAGGCCTACGGGGCAATCCGGGGCAATCGTGATTTGAAAGTGATTCTCGATCGGCGTGCCAGCCGGGTTCCGTTTCGGTTGTGCCTGAATGCGGGCATCCGAGAACAACAACCCCTCAACCTGATCGAGATACTCCCCGGAAATGACCACATCGAAGGTGGTGCCGATGCGACCGCCCATCGGGGTGATCGTGAGCAGGCGGGGCGTGGGCAACCCGACCGACTGAGCGGCCACGGGGAGCGCGGAACCCACCAGGAACGCCCAGACCAACGCAATGCGGAAACGAGATGGTGTGATGATAGCCATTGTTCCTCACGTTCTTAGTGGTTAAAGAGGAATTCTTTGGTGGTCATCAAAGCCCAGAGTAAATCTTGCAGATTTTCGCGCAGAGCCTGCGGCTCCGGGATTTTCTGGCCTGTGGCCGTGGTGAGGGGTTCCGTCAAATACGCCAGCGCGGTTTTCAGTTCATCGGGTCGCGGTTCGCGGGCGAAGGCGATACGGTACAGCTCTCGGACGCGGGCATCCAAAGGCCGGGTGTCCTTGGCAAGCTGTGCAGCGCGGCCCGTGGGGTGCGCGAGTTTGGCCCGCAAATCGCCTGCGTTCAACAAGTGCAAGCTCTGCGCCAGGCTGGACGTTTGCACCCGTTCACACTCGCACACGCTCTGTGCCTCGGGGCGGCCAAACACCCGCAAGAACGTCGACGACCGATTGTAGCTGTTATCCGGCAAGGCAATCGCTCGGGTTCCCGGTGGCAGGTTGGCGAAATCGGTGCGTGTCCCGGCGAGGTGGTCGATCGCATCCAGCAGCATCTCGGCCTGCAATCGGCGGGGGTAGTATCGGGAATAATTCTGGTGGTCCCCCAGGTTCTCCGCATTCGGAACCGAACTCAACTGATAGGCATTCGAGCGGGTGATGACCCGGACCAACGCTTTCAGGTCGAAGCCACTGGTGATGAACTGTTTCTCTAACGCGGCCAGGAGTTCTGGGTTCGAGGGCGGGTTGGAGTCACGGATGTCGTCTTCGGGTTCGATCAGGCCGCGCTGGAAGAAATGCTTCCAATAACGGTTCACGAGTGCCTTGGCGAAGAACGGATTTTTGGGGGAGCCCATCCAGTCGGCCAGTTTTAGGCGGGGGTCTTCGCCGGGGGTGATGGGGGCCATCGGGTCGCCGAGAGCCGCGGGGGTCAGGGCGGCTTGGGTCTTGATGTTCGTGGCCGTGGCGAGGCCGCGTTTGTGGAAGATCAGGTCTTCGTTCTGCTTCCCAGAGGGTTTGCGGCCCACCTGGGAGAAGAACGCCGCGAACGCGTAGTAATCGTCCTGGCTCCAGCGCTCAAACGGGTGATGGTGGCACTGGGCACATTGCATCCGCACGCCCAGGAACAGTTGGGCGATGTCCTCAATTTGTGTTTTCGGGTCTTTGACACGCTTGTACCAGGCGACCGGGGGGTTATCTTCCACCGTGCCGGTCGCGCCGAGCAGTTCTCGGACGAACTGGTCATACGGCTTGTTGGCGAGCAGGCTATCCCGAATCCAGGCATAAAAGGCGAAGTTGGAGTCCAGGTCACCCGCGGTGTCTCGGCGATTCTTCAGGACGGCTGCCCATTTGTTCGCAAAGAAATCCGCATAATCCGGGCTTTGCAGCAGGTTGTCGATCCAGCGATCCCGTTTGTCGGAACTGGTATCGGCCAGGAAGGCATCGGTTTCCGCGAGTGTCGGCAAACGCCCGGCGATGTCCAATGTCACCCGGCGCAGGAACGTGGCATCGTCACAGACCGGCGCGGGGGGAATTCCCAGCTCTTTCAGATTGGAGAAGACCGCCTCATCGACGAAATTGCGGGCGGGTGGCAGCGTCGTCACGGCGGCTCCGAGCGGTACGGCGGCGTTGAAGACGGCCACACGCCCTTGGAACCGAACCATGACCGCGACTCGGCCCGGCAATTCGAGAATCTTCACGAGTCCGCCGCTGGAAACCTCGGCCATCGCGGCATCGTTCGATTCAAACAGAGCCAGTTTCGTCACATCGCGGCGGGTGCCATCGGAATAGCGGGCGATCGCTTGCAGTTGTTGGGTCGCTCGACGGGCCAGCGTGCCGTGAGTCGGGGTCACTTCCAGGTCGACCAGATGGGCCAGTTGGGGGCCATCCATCCGGGCACCTTGGCGAATCCAGTCGCGGATGGTGGCATAGTTTTCAGAATTCAACGGAATCCGGGTGCCGCCGCCGTGGGAAATCTGGCCGGACCCTTTGAGTAGCAGCAGGCTTTTATCGGGGTTCTCGAACATCACCCGGCGGCCACGGGCTTCCAGAATAATGTGTTCGTAATCTTCACGCGGTTCAAAGCCGAGCAACGAGAGTTCAAACCCGTTCCGTCCGCCGTTGGCTTTCGCATGGCAGGAGCCTAGATTGCAACCCACTTTGGTGAAGATGGGCACAACATCATTGGTGAAGCTCACCGGGCGTTCCGCGGCCTGAGCCGGGGAGACGGTCAACAGCCCGGCGACAGCCAGCAACCCCAGCAATCGGGTCCAGCGCCAGGGTGAGCGCGTTCTATGGGTAAACATGGTGTCGATGCTCCGTTGCCCGGTGGGAGGTCAGCAGGGTAAGACAAACGGAAACAGAATGTATCGCAACAAATTTCAGGCGGGAGGGCAGCACTTCTACTATCGCACCCAACAAATGATTCGGCAAGCCTTAAGTTCATCAACTTGGGAAACGCCAGCACACAGCGACAGCGGTTCGGGGGGAATCGGCTCCGATTCTCACCTCAGCTGATTCCGTTTGGGCCGGTCGTTGACGGCGTATCGTGCGTTACTCCACGAGCTTGAGCTTACGGCGCAGTTCTTCCAGGCGACCGCCTTCCTGGCCGAACCGGCTATTCGTGTACAAAGATTCGGCTTTGGACCACGCTTCCTGTGCCCGCTGTTTCTTGCCGAGACGGAACGCGGTATCGCCCAGGTGGTCCCAAACAACCGCATCATTCCCGGAATCGGGCATCTGAGTCGCCTGTTCCAAAACGGTGAAGGCTTCCTCAAACTTTTCCCGGCGGAACAACACCCAGCCCAAACTATCGAGGTAGATGCCGTTTTGCGGTTCCGGGTTGCCGAGCCGCAACCGTTCATCGCGGTCGAGTGCGATCGCGCGCCGAATCCGTGACTCGGCCTCGGCGAGCTTGCGGTTCTGATCGGCGAGGTTGTACCCCAGGTTGTTCAAAGCCAGAACATCATCAGGATCGTGTTCGAGGACCATCCGCAGTTCCGCTTCCGCTTTGAGGTATTGTTTCAAATGTCCGTAAGATTCCGCTAACTGATACCGAATCGATGCCGCATCGGCCGGCGCGGGAAAGTCCTTCAGGATCGCTTGACACTCCGTGACGGCCTCCGCATGACGGCCCAGGATGTTCAGGATGCGGACCCGTTGCAATCGCTTCCACACCACGCCTTCGGCCCGGACGGACAGTTCCGAAACCGTGCGTAACGCCTCTTCAGCAT
>JAIXLE010000039.1 GCA_026931725.1 Bacteroidales bacterium | reverse complement strand
CGCGATGCCGTGTCTCGCAGTCGCCACCAACCAGTTCCGCGTGTCTCGCAGTCGCCACCAACGAGTTCCGCGTGTCTCGCAGTCACCGCCAGCTAGTTCCGCGTGTCTCGCAGTCACAGCCGAACAAACAAGCTCAGCAGCGGCGGGGCCACAGTGAGCTACGAATCGGAAAAAGCCTACATGCCCCCGCCGTCTGCTGCAGCGCCTGGTTCGGCGTGCCTTGCTACCCTGCGGGGGCAGCTGTGACGATACCGCGCTTGTCGGGTGGTGACACGGGTGCCAGCAAGCTCGCCGGAACGCCTGGGATGGACTCCGGCACTGGGCACCACCACGAAAACACGAACTTTTGGCCGCACTTGCAGGTCACCCGCTGCCCCAGAAACTTGAACCCCGCCTTGCTCTCCTTGCCGCAGCCCGGACATGCCACCTCCCAGCGGCTCTCCGCGAAGTTGATTCCGCGGGGGTCGAACCCGTGGTCCGAAAACTGCGGTACGTCCCGTCCGTCGATGGAAACCAGCGCGGCCTTGTCGATACCCGCTGCCGCGCGGGCGAGCCGATCCGAGTGCTGGCTGACCACTTGCTCGTAGACGTTCCGGACGAACCGAGCATTGCCGAACCGCTCATCCCGCTGACTGTGGGCCACGGCGAACAGCAGATATGCTCGGGCGCATGCCTCGGGGGTCAGCATGTACTCTGAAGAGCGGCAGGAGCTGTCGAAGATGCGGCAGAGGTCCGGGACGCTGTAATCATCAAAGTGAATGAACCGCGTGAACCGGCTTTGGAGCCCGGGGTTTGTCCGGAGAAACTCCTGCATCGGCTTGGTGTACCCGGCAACAACGACCGAAAGGCGTTCCCGGTTGTCCTCCATGCGTTTCAGCAAGGTGTCGATGACTTCCTTGCCGAAGTCGTTCGACCCAGCCGCCGCAGAGAGCGAGTATGCCTCGTCGATGAAAAGCACGCCGTCGAGTGCCGATCGCACCACCTCGTCGGTTTTGATGGCGGTCTGTCCGACGTAGCCACCCACCAAGCCGGTGCGGTCTGTTTCCACGAGCTTTGAGGAACGTAACAGGCCGAATCCGTGCAGGATTTTGGCGAGGATGCGGGCTACCGTCGTCTTCCCGGTACCGGGGTTCCCTGTAAACACAAAGTGTAGCGTTTGGTTGGCATCCTTCAGCCCGTGCCTCCTGCGCTCCTGCTGGACGGTCAGGAAGTTGGTTAGCCGCTTCACCTCCGCCTTCACGGCGGGTAGCCCTGTGAGCACGTCCAACTCTTCCAGCGCCTCCCGCAAGACATCTGCCAAGTCTCGCTGCGGCTCAGGGGCCGCCTTGCCATCCTCATCCTGCTGAGCCGGCTCCGCCGCGATCGGCACTTCCTCCTCGTCCGCCTCCTCGGGGTACTTGACGAATTCCTGTACCAGGTGGACCTGCAACGCCGACCAGTAGCCGCTGGTCTCGTCCCACACGTCCGCGTACCGGCGGAGAGGCGAAGCCCGTTCATTGATGAACATGTCGAGGTCGAAGAGGATGCCCCAAAAGGTTTGGAGAACTTTCCGTCGCTGGACGAGTTTCGAGGTCATGATGCAGACGTTCACGCCCATGACATCACAGCCACGCTTCGCGTCCCGCCCGAACGGACCGATGGGCTTCGCGTAGGTGCTGAACAGGTCCAAGCAGCTGTCGTCGGGACGGAGGCCCCGGTACTTCCGGTAGGCGGGTATCGTCGTGCCCCACGACCGGCCGATGTCCGCGATCAGCGGGTATAGCTCGTCCAAAACCATTTCCCGCGGCTCACACAAGACCAGGAGTCGATCGAGGCGGTTAAGGATGTCGTTGGACAATGCCATATAGGCGACGGTCGCCACATCACTCTTTGCGAACATCTTGGTTAGCAGCGGCTTGTCCGACAGAAATATCGCAATGTCCCGGTCAACGACCTCGTCGCGCACCGCCCCGGCAATCGCGTGTTCTTTACCGTAGGTGTCCTGCCAAGCGTGCGCGACGAGCAACGCCGCGTAGTTGAGCTTATGAGGGCACTTGGCGAGAACTTCGGCGAAATTCATGAATGAATACCTCGGTTCAGCTCGCTCCAAAGCACAGCCGCGCTTGCTCTGTAATGTAGCCGAACGACCAAGCTCAGCGGCCCCGCCGGGACACCCCCACCGAACCCGACCACCAAGCACAATACCCAACCAAAAAGCGAGGCGGGGTCCACAGCAGCTGGTTCGGCGTTCTCCGCCACAGCGCTCGGTCAAGCCACCTCTGCAAACGCCGACCCTACTGCTGGGCTGATCACCAAGCAAGTTTCAAGCACAGTGATCGATGACTCAAGCAGTTGCTGGTTCCGACCCACGTCCGGCACGGGACCAAAGGGATCTGGGTACTTGCCACCGTGAAACAGGTTGTTTCGAACTGTCCCGACCAAGCGGAGCAAATACCGCTCGTCTGTCTCCCCCTGACCCCTTGTCGTGGGCTGCCATTTAAGCTGCCCATCTGCCGCAATCACTTGCGTCTTTGGTGGCTCTGCAAACAGATATCGAACTGCTTGTCGAAATTCGGCATTGTCCACGACGAGCAACTGACCTCGGATACTGTTTGAGTACTTGTCCCAATCAGGCTCGGCCTTGTCCCTGGCCTTCAGAAAATTTGTCCGCTTCAGAGCATACTCAAAGCGGGAGTAGACAGCGAAGATGGTGAAGACGAGGTCGCGGTCGGTGACCAACCCCACGATGCTGTCTAGCGCGTTGCGATTCATGTTGTCCTATGCCTCCTTGTCAAACGACCAAGCTCACCTGTTGGGGGGCATTGGTGAATTGGGGGTCTGGGAACAGCTATAATTCCCCGTCAGTCTGCTGCAGTGCCCGATTCGACATGCCTTTATCCAGTCACAAGTTGGGTAGCGACTACAAGTCCGGTGATTCCTGCCCCAGAGAGAAGCAGCATCATACCCGCACAGCCTGACGTGCCTGGAGCGTTGACTGGCTGGTGCTGATGCACGGCCCGCTCGAACATTTTGTCTAGCTCGTCAAGGACAAAGACGATCAGCTTCCGCTGCTGGCCTCCCTCGGTGAACGTTGCCTGCCCGGCGGCTTCGGCAAGCACCGTCACCATCGTCTCGTCGTCATCAACGCTGGTGATACTTACTTGGACGTTCTGCGCCCATGCCCAGCCACCGCCCGAAGCTTGATATACGATCTGCTTGGCAGCTTGATTTGTTTGGGCTATGGCATAACCTGCCCTTGTAACCAGTTTGACCACCGCTCTCCAGATCTCGTCCGGGTCGGCCTTGTACGTCACCGTTTGGGAAGTCGCCATGTCGCTCCTCGGAGTCCTCCATCGCCGAACACACAAGCTCAGCAGCCCCGCCGGGACACCCCCAGCGAATAGGACCAC
>JAIXLE010000275.1 GCA_026931725.1 Bacteroidales bacterium | reverse complement strand
CTCCGAACCGGGGACGACAGTCCCCGGTTGTGTTCCTCTCCGGTTCCGTTCCTCCCTCTCAAAATTGGACAGCCTCACTGGGTGCGTGTATGAGGAACCTCCGGTCCGTTTACACGAACTCGACCGGGGCGTTCTTCCAGATTCGACTGAGGCAAAACATGGGCCACCTGCGGTTCGTCCCGCTCCTGGGCGAGCGGTGGGGACCGGGAGAACCGGCTTATCGTGCTCCGCAGGCCGACCCGAGGCCGTCGGAGTACCTGTGGTTGCCCTTCTTTCGGGCCTCCCACAGGGCGTTCCGTTCGTGGCTCCCAAGGACGCACTGGGCATCGAGGTACATCCGTTCCTTATGGGAAAGAATCCGATGACACGATCGCCGAGAACAATTCAACGCCCCCAGATTTGCCAATTATCCGCACTGGCCGTAGCAACTGACTGGCGACTTGGCGCACCAGTTTCCAGAGTTTGACGATGTATCATTGGCCATCGCTCGAAGTGACACCGGAAACTTCCGCCTCCGGTTCTGTTTTCCCTCCCGCTTTCCTTTTTCATTTCACCCGGCTCACATACACGAAGAACGCTCCGCACTGGTCTGCGCCTTTCTCATCGCGGAACCAAGCATTGAGGATGCTGCGACCGGCGGGGAGGTTCATTCTTACGGTCACGGATTGGGCCTTCGGGTTGGTCTTGGCGTGGGCTTCTTTCCCTGCCACGGTGACGATGCCCTCCGCGATGGGGAAGGTTTTGGCCGGTGGGTTGTACAACTTGGCACCGACCTTGGCCCGCGCATCGGTCACAACTTCCGCGTCGCCGAGTGCCACGCCGGTTTCACGCGGCCAGCGGCGGAGGATGAACTCATATTCTCCTGGTTGGTCGATGGTGACATGCCAATGTCCACCGCGTGGGCCACCGATGGCGTTGCGGACGTGGCCGGTGTTGTCTGCATAAATCCCTTCCCAGTCACCGCTGGTGAGTGTCACTTCTGCTTGATGCGGCGTTCCGAGCAAGATAGGAACATATTCATTCGGCTTCGGCCCCATGCCCGTCCACCAGGCTTCGTAGTGATCCCGCATGGCCTGCACGATTTTCGGTTGCTCGACCGCGAGGTTTTTGGTCTGCGCGCGATCCTGGACCACATCGTAGAGTTCTTCCCCCTTCACGAGTCGCCACTGATTCCAGATCACGCAGGAATCCCATTTTGCCAGCGTGTCTCGGCTGTACTGCACGACCATTTTGCGATCCGGGAGCGGGTTGTTCTGTCCGCGGAGCAACCGGGCCAAGCTGGTGCCATCGAACTTGGCGTGGGCGGGTTTCGGCGTGCCGCAGAATTCCAGAATCGTCGGCGTGAGATCTTGCACTTGGGTCGGGGTGGCGATGTCTCGCGGTTGGCCGAGCCCGCCCGCGGGCCAACGGATCCAACAGGGAACCCGGTGGCCGCCATCGTAGTATTGGGTCTTGCCGCCCCGGAGTCCGGCGTTGAACAGACGCACTCCCGATGTGCCGCCATTATCAGTCAGGAAGACGAAAATCGTGTTCTCTCGCAAGCCGGAATCCGAGAGAAACTTCTCCAGGCGACCGACACGCTCATCGACATGGGCGATCATGCCGAAGAACCCCGCCGGGCCTTTCCCTTCATACGGTTGGATGTACTGGGGCAGGTCGATATGCGGGCCATGCGGGGCGTTGGTCGGGATGTAGCAGAAGAACGGTTGATGGCGATCGCTTTGTTGTTTGATCCACGCGGTCGCCTGATCGAACCAGAAATCGGTACAGTGGCCGGTAAACTTTTTGGGTTGGGCATTGTGGAAGTAGCGGCCGTTGATGAGGGGGTTGCCGTAATCCGGGGTCGATTGGAGCATTCCCCAGCCGAGATGGTAGACCGATTCATCAAACCCTCGGTCGATCGGTCGGTGCGGGTACGATTCCCCGAGGTGCCATTTCCCAAAAATACCAGTGGCGTAACCGTTCGCCTTGAGCATCTCGGCCAATATCGGGAAGCCAGGGCGGAGGAAGGTGCGGCCCGCCGTGACGGAAGTGACCCCGTTCCGCACGGCATCCACGCCGGTCAGGAGTTGCCCCCGAGTGGGGCTGCACATGGGCGCGACGTGAAAATCCGTGAGTCGTACCGCGGAGCGGGCCACCGCGTCCAGGTTCGGGGTCTTCAGTACGGGGTTGCCGAAGTAGCTGAAGTCGCCCATGCCCTGATCGTCGGTCATGATGACGATGACGTTGGGCCGTTCCGCGTCCGAAGCGGACAGGATCGGGCTTCCCAACAGCAAAACCAGAAACGTAGGCCACCAGTACGAACAGGGACGGTGCAGCATGGAATGTTTCCCGAAAAAGGAAATGGACCGATCACGGCCTATGCACGACATCGGCACGGTACGAGGAACATGATAACCCAGAGTGACCGCGCCGAAATGGGGGAATGGGGACTTCTTCAAATCGGGGGCATCGGAAAGGTGAGCGATGCCCCTCCTGCAATTCCGGCAATTCCTGATGGGCGGCACCGCAAAGCTCACCCATCCGGGGCCATGTCATCACATGAACATTCTCATTCTGATTGATCGCAATTCATAACACCAGAAACACGAATGGTTATTCATTCGGTCGGCGGTTGATCGACCGCATGGCATCCTGAGCGGCTCGGCCAAGTTTGGTTTTACGGAGTTCATCGGTTTTCGAGAGTTCGCGCAAATCTTTTGAAGCGGGCTTCGCCTTGTCGCCCATCGAGCCGAGTCCTTTGGCTGCCGCGATTTTGACCTTTTCATCGCTGTCAGAGTTCAACAGTTTGAGGAGCGCGGGCACCACTTCTTTCGGGTCCGCGTCGATCATCCCCAGCGACTCGGCGGCGGCGGCGCGAATCTTGGCATCCGGGTGTTTCAGAGCCGTCATGAAATCTGGGATGGCTGGTGTGGCGAGTGGCTTGTAGATTTGGCCGAGTTTCCCGAGTTCATCCAGTGCCTTGGCCACCGCGACCGGGTCGTTGCTGGTGCGGAGGATTTGAATATAGCGTTGGGCATCTTTTTCCTTGCTGGCGGCGGCCAGGTCCGGGGCCGCCGTGAGGGCGAACAACCCCGCGGCCAGAATGGCCAACGTACCGATCTTGGTTCGGATGGGATACGACATGATTCGACTCCGAGAAACTCATGGGATAGGCCAGGGTGACAGCACCACCCGTCGACGGCATCAATTCTAGCGAAATTCGCGGACGAGGGGAAAACCGTTCTCGCCGCACAATTCGGGAATAGTGTTTCAGACGCTTCCGCGTTTTTTTCGTTCCCCAATCCCCGCAAATATGGTGGAATCAGGCAGATGATTTTTCCGCCCCGCACCCTTCACCCCGACCCACCCATGATACCGCGTGGACACCTCACACTGCTGTTCTCGGTTCTAATC
>JAIXLE010000228.1 GCA_026931725.1 Bacteroidales bacterium | reverse complement strand
GAAGAAGAATTATCCCTGAAAGTGAAACTCGGTGAACGGGCCGATTTTAGCCGGGGCGACTTCCAGAACGCGATGGGGGGTGCGCTCTCCGGTCGACGGACGGGGTTCCCGCGTATCATCCAGCACGATACGGTTTTACGTCCGCATGAGTGTGGCGGGCCGCTCGTGGATTTGAATGGTCGCGTCCTCGGCATCAACATTGCCCGCGCGGGGCGTGTGGAAAGCTGGGCACTCCCTGCCTCCGTCATCGAACCCGTGATTGCGGAACTAAAAGCCAGCAAGTCGCCGGTCATGGTCCAACACTGAAGTACGCAAGACCCCGCGTGATTCGATTCTATCTCCCAGAATTCCACCTGGGAGATAGAATCGTCTCCAGGCAATTTCGGGTTCTTCTTGTGTGGTGTGAGCCGGGCACTGTTCCATGATCCGAATTACCGGCGGTAAGGTCTTCGACCCCGCGAATAACCTGCATGGGGTCATCCGCGATGTCTGTATCCAGAACGGGAAGATCGTCGATGATCTCCCGAGTCGTGGTCGCACCCTGGATGCCACCGGGTTGGTCATCTTCCCCGGCGGAGTCGATGCCCATACGCATGTTGCCGGTTCCTCGCTGAACTTCGCGCGTGGCCTGCTGCCCGAACATCTGCGGAACGCCCATCCCATCATCCGTGACCAGATTTGCCGGGCGGGCTGGAAAAGCCTCACCCCGACCACCTTTGCCACAGGCTACGTCTACGCCGGGATGGGCTGGACCACCGTCAACGAAGCCGCTGTAGCCGCGCTCTCTGCTCGGCACACCCATGAGGAACTCCGCGATACGCCCATGGTCGATAAGACCTTCTGCATCCTGATGGCGAACAACGAAATCCTCCTCGATCTGCTGCAAGCGGGGGAGCCGGAACGCGCCCGGCACCTGCTCGCCTGGTACATCCGCGCCACACAAGCCTACGGAGTCAAGGCCGTCAATCCGGGCGGGGTCGTGGCCTGGAAGGCTGGCCGCGCGGGCAAGGACGCACAGACCCTGCATCAGCCGGTGCCCGGCTATCATCGTGTGACCCCCGGCCACATCGTCGCTGCGCTGGCTCGATTTTGTGATGAACTGCACTTACCCCATCCGGTTCACCTGCACTGCAACGACCTCGGTGCCCCCGGCAACGTCGCAACGACTCTGGAAACGATCCGCCTTCTGGAAGGGCACCGTGCCCATCTGGCCCATCTGCAATTTCATGCCTACGGTGGCTCGGACTGGGAATCGTTCTGTTCCGGTTCCACCCGCATTGCCGAGGTGTTCAACGCCAGTCCGAACCTCACGGCTGACGTGGGTCTGGTGCTGTTCGGTCCTGCCGTCACCATTTCCGCTGACAGCCCCTGGCAACATCTGTTGCACCAACTGACCGGCAAGAAGTGGGGCAACATCGACGTGGAGAACGAAACCGGCTGCGGCATCGTGCCGTATGTGTACAAGGAAAAGAACCTTGTCAACGCCGTACAATGGGCCGTCGGCCTGGAACTGTTGCTGTTGATCGACGATCCGTGGCGGATCGCCCTGACCACCGATCACCCCAACGGAGCCCCATTCTGGCGCTACCCGGAAATCATTCGCCTCTTGATGGACCGCGACTTCCGCCAGGAACAGATCGCCCGCATCCCGGACCCGATTCGACGGCGGATGATTCTCCCGGACTTGGACCGGGTCTACACGCTCTCGGAAATCGCCATTATTCAATCCGCTGGCCCGGCTCGGATTTTGGGGCTAAAACAGAAGGGGCACCTCGGTCGTGGTGCCGATGCGGATCTGGTCCTCTACGAAGAGGAACCCGATGCCCAGAGGATGTTCGCCTACCCGCGTTACGTCCTCAAAGGTGGAGAAATCGTCCTTGAGGAAGGGGAACTGCGCCGCTCCGTCGATGGGCAAACCACGGCTTCCCGGCCACAGTACGATGTCGGGATCGAAAAGGAACTCGCCCCGCGGTTCTCCCGCCGATACGCGATGGCCTGGGAAAACTACCCCATCGTATCCGACCAACTTCCCGGCTTGCAGATACAGGATTGCGGCTGAATCATGCTGACACTCACGCTGCAAGTTCCGCTCACCGTCCCACTCGAAGCGGAAGTGCTTTCCCCGGATCGACTGATCGGGCTGACGATTCCGCAAATCCAGCAACTCCCGTTACGGCACGGCAACCGTACCGTTCACCTCAGCGATTACTTCACCGTGGAAGGCGAACCGGGCGACACGCTCGCGCTGCACGGTGACCTGAGCCGTGTCAAATGGATCGGCCAAGGCATGACCCAGGGTACGATGCAGATTCACGGATCAGCCGGGATGCACCTGGGTTCCGGGATGAGTGGCGGAACGATTACGGTTCAAGGGAATGCCGCAGACTGGACCGGCGCGGAGATGAGCGGCGGCTTGATCCGCGTGGCGGGAAACGCGGGGCATCGCCTCGGGGCCGCGTACACGGGCAGCCCAGCGGGAATGCGCGGCGGCACCATCGTGGTTCATGGGACCACAGGGGACGAAACGGGCTGGCAGATGCAGCGTGGCACCATCCTCCTCAACGGAACAGCGGGTGATTTCACCGGCGCTCGGATGAAGGGCGGAACAATTGTGCTGACTTCCGGGGCTGGAAAACGCACTGGGGCCGGGATGGAACGCGGCACGCTCATCAGTCTGACGACCGTGAAACGGTTGCCAACCTTCTTGTATGCGTGTGCGTATCTTCCGCAGTTTCTGGGGTTGTATGCCCGCTTTTGCACGACACACGGAGTGCATTTGCCGCATCGAGCCGGACAGTATCGCCGCTACGCCGGAGACGCGGCCGTATCGGGGAAAGGGGAACTGTTGATATGGGAACCGGAACTCGTGTGATCATTCTGGATTCCGCGCGATCAACGCCGCCGCCAGCGGGAGTTATCCCGCGCCGTGGATTACGGTTAGAGACGCAGCATCCGATTCGTTCTTGCAGGAATCGCCATTATGGCCACTGATACCCAATCCGCCGCCATTGCCGAGAAGGTTCGTGCGGGAGTCCGCCTCAGCTTCGCGGAGGGAGTCTACCTGGACCGCCACGCGGAGTTGCACTTGCTGGGGGAACTCGCCAACTTCGTCCGGGAACGGAAGAACGGCAACCGCAGCTACTACAATGTCAACGTCCACCTCAACCCCACGAACGTCTGCGTCTACCGATGCAAGTTCTGTGCGTTCCGGGCGGATTTGAAGTCCCCCAAAGGGTACGTCCTGTCCGATGAGGAGATCGTGGGCCGTGCTCAGGAAGCGCACGAACGCGGTTGCACGGAAATGCACATCGTCGGCGGATTGCACCATCAGAAGCCGTATGAATGGTATCGGAACATTGTTCAGATCGTACATGATGCCGTGCCGGAGTTGCACATCAAAGCCTGGACGGCCGTAGAATGGGACTGGTTCCAACGGCTCACGAACCGCCCCATCGCGGAGATTCTCGCCGATATGAAAGCCGCGGGCCTGGGTTCGTTGCCCGGCGGCGGGGCCGAAATCTTTCACCCCGAAGTCCGCGACAAAATCTGCGAACACAAAGCGGACGGCACCGAATGGATCAAAATTCACCGGGCCGCACACCAAGCCGGACTGCGGTCCAACGCCACGATGTTGTACGGTCACATCGAATCGGCGGAACACCGCATCGACCACTTGCTCCGACTCCGCGAACTGCAAGACGAAACGGGCGGCTTTCAGACCTTCATCCCACTCGCTTTTCACCCGCAGAACAACGCTCTCGGGGTCGGCCTGCAAAAGCCCAGCGGCTTGATGGATCTCCGCGTCATGGCCGTCTCCCGCCTCATGCTCGACAACTTCGACCATATCAAAGCCTACTGGCAGATGCTCGGCATTCCGATTGCCCAGATCGCACAGAGTTTCGGATCGGATGACCTCGATGGCACCGTGGTTCACGAGAAGATTTATCACGATGCGGGTTCGGACACGCCGCAGGAACTCACGGTGGCGGAACTGCGGCGACTGATTACCGAAGCGGGCCGCGAACCGATCGAGCGGGACACGCTCTATCACGAAGTCATCCGCGACCCCGGCGCGAAACGCTGGCAGACCGGCCGCAAACTCGTCAGCGTGCATTGAAGTGAAGCGTGCATGGAGTCGGACCACGAATGACTACCACAAGCCGAGTTCGCCCGGAAAGACAGGCCAAAACTGTGTCATTTGGACGAAATCTCGGGCGGGTTCGCGGACGGCAATTGCCGCGTTTCCGCCTATTCGTACATCAACTCAGACTCTTCTGATGCTCCCCCGTGAACGGCGTGATTCCGCCACCGTGTTTTGAGGTTGCCGATGCCCGATGTTGCCATTGCCATCCTGGCTCATCCCGATGATGCGGAATTTCTGTGCGCGGGCGTGCTGGCCCGGCTGCGGAAGGAACACGGCTGGCAAATTCACATCGCGTCCATGACCCCCGGCGACTGCGGTTCCGCGGAACATTCCCCGGAAGAAATTGCCCGCATCCGTCGAGGCGAGGGCAAAGCCGCCGCCGAATCCATCGGAGCCACCTACCACTGCCTCGAAGAACGCGATCTGCGGGTGATCTACAACGAACCCGCACTGGAAAAAGTCGTCCGACTCCTCAACGCCATCCAGCCCACCCTGGTGCTGACCCACAGCCCCGATGACTACCACCTCGATCACGAACAAACCAGCAAACTTGTTCGCGCTGCCACCTTTGCCGCGCCGATTCCGAACTTTTTGCACGGCCCCGGCCACAGCGAAAAACATCCGCCGTTGGACCACATTCCGTACCTGTACTACTGCGATCCGCTCGAAGGCAAAGATGCGTTCGGTAAACCGATCGAACCGCTGTTTCGCACGGACATTTCCTCGGTGATCGCGGACAAAGCCACAATGCTCTCCTGCCATGAAAGTCAACGGGCTTGGCTTCGGAAACATCATGGTGTCGATAACCTCGTCGACTCCATGAAAGCATGGGGTGCCGAGCAGGGACACCGAGCCGGTGTGGCCTACGCCGAAGGGTTCCGCCAGCACCTCGGCCACAGCTACCCACAAGATAATCGGATCGGAACATTGCTGGGGACCGTTTGATTAAGCCTTGGTGAGCGGAAACGTTCCTCCTTGACGGGGTTTCCCGCGTACCCTACAACGAGCCTGCAAGCCTGCTCCCTCTGTGGGAGCGGGCCGTGAACCGAATGCGTGTCGCACTGTCCCTCCCGTCATGGCTTGGGTGAGCCCGAGCCGGACCCCCGTTGTCTGTAGGATGTCCGCTGATGAACTCCGACGAACTGACGACCACCTCGCCGAGCCCGGAACCCACCCCAACACCCGAACCGGCCACTCCCGTCGTGGAATCCGTCGCAACGGTCGCGGAACCGGCTGTTCCCACCCCGGAACTCCCCAACACACCACCGGCGGATGTCGTTCCGACCACGGAATCGGCACCCACTCCCGAAACGGTTCCCACGGCGGAGGTCATCGCACCCTCCCCGGAAGAAGCAACTTCGACTGCCACGGAAGATGCCGCCCTTCCCGCCGAGGCTCCCGCGCCCGTCGTTCCCGCGTTGCCGCCGCAGCCTGTACCACAGGTGCCCAAAGCGCCGCAATCGCACGATCTGTCCCGCATCGCGCAGGATCTCCAGATTCGGAAAGCGCAAGTCGAAGCGGTCATCCAACTCATCGACGATGGGAACACGATCCCGTTCATCACCCGCTATCGGAAAGAACGCACCGGCGGCCTCGATGAAGTGCAACTCCGCCGGATCCAGGAACGGATCACCACCCTCCGTGATTTGGCATCCCGCAAACAAACCATCTTGCGGTCGATCGCCAATCAAGGCCGCTTGAATGACGACCTCGTCGCGGCGATCCTCGAAGCCGAGTTCCCCGCCCGACTCGAAGACTTGTACCTGCCGTACAAACCGAAAAAGCGTTCGCTCGCCACCGATGCCCGCGAACGGGGACTCGGGCCGCTGGCCGATGCCATCTGGGCACGCGATCCGGCCGTCGAGAATCTGCAAGAAGTCCTGCCCGGTATGGTGGACCCGTGGAAGCAACTGCACGAAGTCACCGATGTCATCACGGGTGTCCGTCACATTCTCGCGGAAATCATCGCGGATCATGCCGCCGTGCGTGGCCCCGTGCGGATGTTCCTCTGGGACACCGCCGTCATCACCTCGACGCGGAATGAAACCACGACCGAGGCCAAAGGCCGCGAATACAAGGACTACTTCAACTTCAAAGAGCCGATCCGCTTCATCCCGCCACACCGGACCCTGGCCATCAATCGGGGCGAACGGGAGCAGATTCTCCGACTGAAACTCGGCTGGGAACAGTCCATCGTGCGAGAGATTGTTCTCAACAATCTCCCCTTGGCCGATCACCCGCATCGAGATTTCATCCTGCCCGCGATCGAAGATGCCATCGACCGTCTGTTGATGCCTAGCCTGGAACGAGAAATTCGCCGCGAATTGACTGAACGGGCTCAGGATCACGCCATCGGTATCTTCGCACGGAACCTCCGCAGCCTGTTGCTCCGGCCGCCACTCGGTGGCAAGCGGGTACTCGCCATCGACCCCGGCATCCGCACCGGCTGCAAGGTGGCCGTTCTCGACGAAACCGGAACGCTGCTCGAAGAATCGGTCGTCTACCCGCACCAGCCCCAGAAGAAAGTTGCGGAGGCCAAACTCAAACTCGAACAGCTGATCCGCAAGTACCAAACCCCGATCATCGCCATCGGCAACGGCACCGCCTGCCGGGAAACGGAGCAGATTGTCTCCGAGATCATCGCCGATTTTGAGAATCGCCGCCTCAACCCCGCTCCCGCCGCCTCGCCGATTGAACCCGTAACAACGGACACGGCCACGCAGCCGACGCACCCAGAACCCATCGCGGTTCCCACCGAACCCGAATCGACCCCACCCGCCGCCGAAACCTTGCCAATGGAGTCGGTTACGGCTGGTGTGCTTCCCGCGGATGGAGGTGTGATCGAGAGTCCGATGATTGCCGTGGATGCTCTCGCGGGTGAAACCGCCACCGTTTCCAGTCCCGATGCGGGCGTGGCGGATGGCGTGCCGACCGTGGTACAATCCCCCACGCTGGACACTCCGGCCACCCCGGTTCCGCAGCCCAGCCCGCCACCGATCAGCCTGGAAGGGTTGCCGCTGCCGCCCGAAGAGTTGGCCTACGTCATCGTCATCGAATCCGGTGCCAGCGATTACTCGGCGAGCCCTGTGGCGAAGGAAGAATTCCCGAACCTCGATGCCACCGCTCGCGGCACCATCTCGATTGGCCGCCGACTCCAAGACCCGCTCGCCGAATTGGTCAAAATTGACCCGCAACATATCGGTGTGGGCCTGTATCAGCACGATGTGAAAGCCAAGCACCTGAAGGAATCGCTCGATAAAGTCGTCGAATCGTGCGTCAACACGGTCGGCGTGGATTTGAACACCGCGAGCGTCCCGCTATTGCGGCATGTGTCGGGTTTGAATCAGTTGGTCGCTCGGGAATTGGTCGAATACCGCAAACAACACGGCCCGTTCACCCACCGCGAGCAACTGAAATCCGTCCCGCAAATGGGGGAAGCCCGCTTCACGCAGGCCGCGGGGTTCCTCAAGATTCGGGGGGGCGATCACCCGCTCGATGGGACATGGGTCCACCCGGAAAGTTACCCCCTCGCCGAGAAGATTCTCGCGGAAGCGGGACTCACGCCAACCGATATTCGGGAGAAAGCCAAACTCGCGGAACTCCGGCAAAAGCTCAACACCTTCAATCTCGATGAATTCGCGGCCAAGTTTGAAACTGGCCCCATGACCATCCGCGACATCTTTGATGCTCTCGCCCGCCCGGATCGTGACCCGCGGGAAGACCGTCCGCAACCGATCTTCCGTAAGGGTGTCCTCAAAATTGAAGACCTCAAGCCGGGGATGGAACTCAAAGGCGAAGTCTTGAATGTCGTCGATTTCGGCGCGTTCGTCGATGTCGGCCTCAAGGACAGCGGACTCGTTCACATTAGCCAGATGGCGAACCGCTACATCAAGAGCCCCTACGATGTCATCGCTGTCGGCGACGTGGTGCCGGTCTGGGTCATCACCGTTGATGTGGACATGGGGCGTGTCTCCTTGACGATGATTCATCCCGGCCAGGAACGGCGTGGCCCTGGTGGTCCTCCCCGTGGCGAACGTGCCCCCCGCGGCGACCGTCCCCCCCGTGGCGAGCGTCCCCCACAAGGCGACCGTCCCCCCCGTGGCGAACGGCCCCCGCAAGGCGACCGCCCCCAACGCGAACCTCGCCCCGAACACGCAGGCGGACCTCGGCCCGCAGGTGGCCCCGGTGGCTCTCGTCCGGCTGGTCCGGGAGCGCGACCCGCCGCGACGGGTGGCAATCGCCCCGGTGGCAATCGCCCGCGTGGTCCGGGTGCCCCCGGTTGGCGCAGTTCGCCCAAGCCCGCGACTGCCACGCCGACGGTCACACCGGCCAATGCCGCGGAATCCAGTTCACCGCCGCCCGTGGTGAAGAAACCCGCGAAACCCAAGGCGACCCCGAAACTGAACGACCAACAGAAGACCGGCAAAGAGCCCGTCTACTCCTTCGCCCAGTTGGCCGCGTTGTTGACGAAGCCGAAAGTGGAACCGCGTGCCCCAGAAGCCGCTACAGAAGTCGCCGCACCCGCTGGGGAATCCACCGGAAACCCGCCGGTTGCGGGGGCCACGGCAACCCCCGCCGCGGAAACCCCGCCCAAATCGGCGGAGTAATCCGACAGATCATGCGTTCGCACGCGCCCGGTTTTCTCACGGCAACCGGGTCGCGTCTGACACTGCGCCAGAACTCGTGGCCGCTGGTTGATACGCAGCGGTAAAATGTCGGACACGCTCCGACGAAGGGATGATTGTGGCCGGTGGATGCCCCCACAATCCCTGTACTCAGCGACTTCCCGTTGCGCGGATTCGAGATACGAATGCCTTCAGCTCCGAATGATCCGACCCCCACCCCACCGCCAGCCCCTTCCACCGGAACACCGGCACCCACCGGGACTCCCGGTGAGGCCACGGGTACGCGCCGTCCCAACGGGGTCATCCCCGGTGGCTGGATCATTCTGACGTTGTTGCTTCTCTTCGTCGTGGTCCTGGCGTTCTTCCCCGGCACCCCGACCATCCCCTATTCCCCAGCCTTTGAAGAGATCGTCGCACAGGGACAGATCGGGAAGTTCGTCATCATCGGCAAAGATCGGGCCATCGCCGAAGTGCGGAACGAAGATTCCGAAATCCTCAAAAAGTACAAGATCACCAGCAAGCAATTCTCCGTCAATCTGCCCGCAACCGAGAATCAACTGACGATCATTCAGATGGTTAAATCCGCGGATGAAGCCTTCCGCAAGCAGGAAAAAGAGAAGAACCCCGACGCGAAGATCGAGCCTGTCATCATCTCGCGCGAAGAGGAACCGTTCCCGATCCTGTCGCAGATTATCTTGCCGATTCTGATTCTCAGCGTGTTCGCGGCGTTCGTCTTCTTCGTGCTGCTCCCCCGGATGCGGGATCCGATGGGCGGCGGTTTCCTGAACAATTACATCCGCAGCCCCGCTCGCCGCTACGAAAAGAATCGTGGCCGTGTGACGTTCCAAGATGTCGCCGGGATGGAACCGTCCAAGCGTGAACTCCGGGAAGTGGTCGAATTCCTCAAGACACCCGATAAGTTTGCCCGACTCGGTGCCCAGGTGCCGAAAGGGGTGCTGCTTGTTGGCCCGCCCGGAACCGGGAAGACGCTCCTTGCCAAGGCCGTCGCCGGGGAGGCGAACGTGCCGTTTTTCAGCATCAACGGTTCCGAATTCATTCAGATGTTTGTCGGTGTCGGGGCGAGCCGGGTCCGCGATCTGTTCAAGACCGCCAAGGAAAGCGCCCCCTGCGTCATCTTCATCGACGAAATTGATGCCGTTGGCCGGATGCGGGGTGCCGGTGTCGGCGGCGGTTCCGATGAACGGGAACAAACCCTGAACCAGATTCTTTCCGAAATGGACGGCTTCACCCCTTCCGAAACCGTCATCGTACTGGCCGCGACGAACCGGCCCGATGTCCTCGATTCCGCTCTGCTGCGGCCGGGGCGGTTCGATCGCCACGTCACCATCGACCGGCCCACCTGGCAAGGACGACTCGCCATCCTCAAGGTTCACACACGGAACAAACCACTCGATGATGGTGTCGATCTCGAACGAATCGCCCGCACCATGATTGGGATGAGCGGAGCCGACCTGCGGAACCTCTGCAACGAAGCCGCCCTCATCGCCACCCGCGAAGGGAAAGACACCATCGACCAACGGGACTTCGACGCGGCTGGTGACCGCGTCCGTCTCGGGTTGAAGAAGGAAGAGAAATTCGGCGAGGAAGAACGCAAACGCACCGCCTACCACGAAGCGGGCCACGTTCTCTGTTCCATGCTGCAACAACCCAAGGCCAATCCGCTCGACCGTGTCAGCATCATTCCGCGAGAACGTACCGGCGGTGTCGCCATGTTCCGTCCCAAGGACGAGGACCGCGTCGACCACATGCAGAGCGAGTTGGAAGCCGAACTCGTCGTCTCGATGGGGGGCCGTGCCGCCGACATGCTCATCTACGGCGAAGCGTTCTCCGGGGCCAGCATGGACATCAAACAGGCGACCCGTGTGGCCCGCGCGATGGTCACGCAGTTCGGCATGAGCCCTCGGCTCGGCCCGGTCTATTTCCGGCAGTCCGAAGAACATGTCTTCCTCGGCAAGGAAATGCACGAAGGCCGCGACTTCTCCGAAGGAACCGCCCAGGTCATCGACGAGGAAATCCAGCGGTTCGTCCGGGAAGCGTTGCAGCAAGCTCAGGAATTGATTCAGTCTCATCGTGCGGATCTGGATCGGATCGTGGAAGCCTTATTGCTGCATGAAGAACTCGATCGTGAGGAAGTCGAACAGTTGCTTCAAGGGGTTTCCCCTGCGGAACTGCGGAAGACGGCTCCCCCCCCGGTCGGGAATGCCGCCTCCGATGCGGAGTCCAAACCGGACACGGAACCGCAACCATCCCAACCCGCTGAATGATCCCGCACGCGGGGAGTGTCCATGCCGCCGTCACGCGATGAACTGGCTACGCAGTATCTCGATCAGTTGCCGTATCCGCCGTACCCCGTGCAGGAGGAAGCCCTGCTTGCCTGGTTCACGTCGGATCAAGGCGTGCTGGTGACCGCGCCGACCGGCACCGGGAAAACGATGATCGCCCAGGCCGCGTTGTTCGAGGCACTCCACACGAACACCGTCGCCTACTACACGACCCCGCTCATTGCGCTGACCGAGCAAAAGTTCCAGGAAATGCAAGCCGCCGCCGAACGCTGGGGCTTCTCCCGCGAAGATGTCGGCCTCGTCACCGGCAACCGGAAGGTGAACCCGAACGCCCGGATCCTCGTCGTCGTCGCCGAGATCCTGCTCAACCGCCTGCTGCACCCGGATGGGTACGATTTTAGCCACGTTTCCGCTGTGGTCATGGACGAATTCCACAGCTTCGCCGACCCCGAACGCGGCATCGTCTGGGAACTGTCCCTCAGCCTGTTGCCGAAGCCGGTGCGTCTGCTGCTCCTCTCCGCGACCGTGGGCAACGCCGTTGAGTTCCTGTCGTGGCTGCATCGGATGCACGATCGCCAATTGGAACTCGCCGAGAGCCGCGACCGCAAAGTGCCCCTGACCTACCACTGGGCACACGACAAGTTTTTGAACGAACTGCTCGTCGAAATGGCTGCCGGGTCCGAAGCCGAACGCAAGACCCCCGCGCTGGTCTTCGCCTTCAACCGGGATGAGTGCTGGGCCGTCGCCGAGCAGCTGAAGGGGCTCGACCTGCTGAGTTCCACCCAGAAAACGGCCCTGAATGCCGCCGTCGACAAGCTCGATTGGCCGCACGGTGTCGGGCCGAAACTCAAGCAGATGCTCCGCCGGGGTGTCGGCGTTCACCATGCGGGGCTGCTGCCGAAGTATCGCCGCGTCGTCGAGGAACTGTTCGAGCAAAAGCTCCTCAGTGTCGCGCTCTGCACGGAAACGCTCGCCGCGGGAATCAACCTGCCCGCCCGTTCGGTGGTACTGACCACCCTGATGAAAGGGCCGTTCGGCAAAGAAAAGCTGATCGACCCGAGTACCGCACACCAGATCTTTGGCCGAGCGGGTCGCCCGCAGTTCGACACGGAAGGGCACGTTTACGCTTACCCGCATGAGGACGATGTGCGGATTCTGCGTTGGAAAGAAAAGTACGACCAGATTCCCGAGACGACCAAAGATCCGATGCTCTTGAAGAAGAAGAAAGAACTACTCCGCAAGAAACCGACCCGGAATACCCAGCGGAAATACTGGATCGAAACCGATTTCGAGAAACTCCGGGCCGCGCCACCCGCCCGACTCTACAGCAAGGGGCCGCTACCGTGGCGATTGCTGGCGTATTTGCTCAAAGTGTCGCCGGACATCGACAAGATTCGGACCGTTATTCGCAAACGATTACTGGATGGTCCCCGCACGGAAGCCGGGTTGAAACAACTCAATCGGATGCTCCGCACGCTGCACGATCACGGGTTCATCATCCTCGGCCCCGAACCACCCGCACCCGACGCGGAATTGCCGCCAGACTTCGACTACCAGCCGATCCTGGCCACGCCGACCGCGAAGCTCGAAACGCTGCTGGTGTTCCGCGCCGTGCATCCGCTGTATGGGGCGTTTCTGATCGAGCAGTTGGGCACCGCCAGTCGTGATGAACGCATCCAGGCTTGGGAATCCGTTCTGGAACTGCCCCGACCGCTGCTGCGGAATGTCCGGGTGCCGTTTGAACTGCCACCGGGACCGTTGCAGACGGAGAAGCTCGACCCGGAATTGATCCGTCGCGGTCTGATCGTGGCACAACCACCGAAGTCGGAAGAAGATGAGGAAGAAGATACGTTTATCCCTTGGGACGAACGACCGCCCGTCTTCGCGGACAAACTCCGACTCTTGTTCGATGCACTCTACCCGGATGTGACGGATGTTTCCACGACCGCGGTCTGGGCGGCGGGTGAGATTCTCCACTTCGGCGGGAACTTCAATGCGTACATCACACACAAAGACCTGACGAAGCAGGAAGGGTTGATCTTCCGCCATCTCTTGCGATTGATTTTGCTGACACAGGAGTTCGAGCAGATCACGCCGCCGGGAATCGAATCGGCGGCGTGGCTCGCGGAGTTGCAGGAGATCGCGGGCCAACTGACCGAGACATGCCGGGGTGTCGATCCGACCAGTACGGAGCAGACCATCAAGAAGGCCCACGCCGCCGATGTGGTGGAAGGGGAAGAACACGCCAAGACGGTCATCAGCGTCGAGATTCCCCGATCGGCGGAACCCGAGGAGGAAGATGCCTTCGGCGCGGGGGTGCTGGATGCCGAGTGAATCCGCACTGCCTCGGCACCCGTTCGGCGGCGTGCCGAATCTGCTGTCGCTGAGTCGGTTGCCGTTGTCCGTGGTGCTGTTCGTCTGCATCTCTTATGCTTGGTGGGCGGCGGCGTTGGCGGTGTTCTCGGTGGCGATGTTCACCGACTGGCTCGATGGTTGGTGGGCACGGCGGTACGGCCCGCTCTCGCCGATTGGCCGCAGTCTCGACCCGTTGACGGACAAGGTGATTATCGGCGGGGCGTTCATCTATTTCCTGCTGGACCCTCGCACGGGGTTGATGCCCTGGATGGTCACGGTCATCATCAGCCGGGAGTTGCTGATTACGGGACTCCGCGGCATCGTCGAATCGCTGGGGAAATCGTTCGGCGCAGACTGGTTCGGCAAGTTGAAAACCGTGTTGCAATCGGCCGTGGTCATCGGTGTGCTGCTCTTGCAGACCTTGCGGAGTTGGCCGGAAGCCACGGGTGTGTTAGCGTTCCTCGAACCGATTCAGGCCGCTTTGCTCTACGCGATGCTCGCCGCTACGATCGGCAGCGCGGTACAATATACGGTCAAAGCCGTGCGATTGTTGAAGCCGAATGAGTGACCTATGGCCAAGAAACCCCCGCGTGCATCGACCCCTTCCGCTCCTGTGCCCACCCGACCGCGATCCTGGCGACGGCGAGCGACTCTGTGGATCGCATTCGTGATCCTCGCTTCCGGGGCGGGTTACACCGTCTGGCAGGATCAGCAGAAACAGCAGGCGGGGAAAGTGCAGCCCCTCGAAGGCTGGGTGCAGGCGGGTTGGCGGGTGGCCGCTTACCCCGATCGCCCCGGACCTTATGAGAAGATCGGCGAGAGTACGGTCTATCTGCCCGGAGAAGCGGGACTGTTCACCTACCGTACTCCCGATGGTCCGGTGAGCCATCGGATCTCGCCCAAGCCGGATGTGATGCAGCAGGTGCTGCTGTTGCGAACGCCCGATCAGGAATTGACGATCGCCAGCCTGGAACGCTGAGATTGCGTGTGTCGAAAAACCGGGGACTGTCGTCCCCGGTTCGGTGTGCCCTATCCTGCTGATTGCGTGTGTCGGACAACCGGGGACTGTCGTCCCCGGTTCGGTGTACTTTCCCCATCCTCAATTTGCTATCAATTGGTGGCAGGTGGCGTGCCCTCTGGGGCGGGGGGTGGCTCACTCGACGTGGTGGCCCGCACACGACCCAATCGGGACAGCACCACGGACTTGCTCTCGGGGCGGACCCAGGGGTCATCGCGGAGTTCGTTCTTGTATTCTTTCATCCACGAGAACTCTTGGTTCAAGAGTACCCGAGCGAGTTCCTGCTCGTCGATGGCGTTGCGTGCGATGATTGTGGCGGTCGCTTGCTCCAGCGTGGGGACTTCCGCGGCCAAGCCAGCCAGAGCGTGTGCGGCACTCTGCGTCGCCTGGGCTTGTGTGGTCGACCGTTCGCGGGCCAGTTGCAGGAGGCGTTCCTGGAACCGGGCATTTTGGGCAACTCCGATCAAGGCGACGCGGGTTCCCGCTTCATCCTCGGCCACCGCCTGGAGCAGATCCTCTCGCATCGCTTCGGGGAAGGCCGGAGCGATGGCCCGTGCCGTGGCTCCGAGTTGTTCGGCTCGCCGCCGCACGGTTCCGTCGTCTCGGAGCAAGTCGATCAGTTCCACCTCGAATTCATAGGTTTGCTCCTCGGTCGTGTCCGACTTTTCCGGTCGGTGGAACTGAGGGAAGGCCAGTAACGCTTCCCGCCATTTGGCGAGCCCGGCCACATAGTCCCGGATGGCAGCGGTGTTCCGACCGTATTGTGCCGAGAGTTCCGCGTTCCACAGCAGTTTCCGCGCGGCGATCGTCACATCGGCCTGTTCCGCCTGGGTGGAAGCCAGGAAGTAGGGGAAGTTCGTCATGGAACGGTTTTGACCGTAATAGACCAACGATTTTCTGGCGATGACGTTCGCTTCGGTGATTCCATAAGTTTCCATCTGTTCAGCCGTGAACTCACCGGGGAGCGTCCCCGCTTGGCCGGGCACGCGCTGCCCCAGTTGTGCCAAGTTCAGGCGTTCGGTTTCGGACAGGTCCAGAGCCAGTTTCTCCCCGTGTTCCTGCCACATCGTGTAGGCCGTCTGGTAGGCGGAACGAGACGAGGCGGGCGTTCTCAGGGCCACATCCGGTTCGTTGTCATCGACCTTGAGCCAATAATCATCGGGATTGGCCCAGGCATCGGGAGCCCAGCGGGATGTCTCGTCGAACCAGCCTTCCTTGCCGAGTCGTTCCGCAAGGTAGGTCTGCGAACGGGCCGGGTACTGCGAGAAGATCACATAGGCGGGCGAACGCGGTAGGCGATAGAGGAACTGATCGAAATCGACCTTCGGTTCCGGCGTACTCCAGGGGATCGGGCGGCCCTCGAACCCGGTGCCTTTCGGGCCGGTCTTCGGTGGCGGTACGACTTCCATGGCGTAGTTGAACCAGCCCCGTGCCGCGAGGAAGGGGTCATAAGTGTCATCGGGAATCAGTTTGTCGGTCGCGTCGTAGTCTTCCCGGTTGAACGTCGGCGGGAACGCCGGGAACTGATCGTGGGCGGGGGCCAACTCTCCCGTGAGGAGATAGCGAGTCGGAACCTTTTCGTTATCCTTCAGGAAGTTGACAATCTGTTCGGGGTTCGACAAATTCAACTTGTTCCGCAACCGCCACAGCAGCTGCGGGTTGGCCTTGCAGAAATCGACCCACGGTTGATGTTTGGCCCACGGGGTGACGATCAGCTTGTTCGGGTCCGCGGGGTCCGGGCGGGGTTCCGGTCGCCGGAGAATCTCGGCGTTACGGTCCCCCGGCTTGATGACGCTGAGTTGGGCGAGCGAACGCAGCGTCTGCACTTTGTCCGAAACACCGAACTTGTTCTGATAATAGAATCCGATCTGATACCGCATATCGGGGGAGCCGATGGTGCGTTGCTCGCCCGAGGGGGAGGTGTACAGCTTGGTGTTGAGTCGATCCCCTTGGGCGAGCAGGTCGATGCCTCGGGCGATGTAGTAGTACATATCGCCGAGTTTGTCGTTCTCGACGGACACGTTGTAGGCGATGTTCCAGCTTTGGAAAATCCAGGGGGTGATGAAGTTCGGCTGCAATCGGGTGACGAGCCGCACCAGGAACTCGAATTCGTGCCACTCGTTCCGGGCCTGCTTGTCGATGGCGGCTTTCCACAGGAAGGTCACGACGAACCCGCGTGAGCCGAGCAGGCTCAACCGGGCGGCGGACGCAGCCACTTCGGAATCGCCCTGATCGAGTTCGCGCAGTTCGAGCCGTTGGGCCTGACTGCCGATCGTTTGCCGGGCGATACGGTCGGCGATGCGGTTCAACTGTGTCGGTGCCTGAGCCGCGGCGCGAGCGGGGTCACTGAACGGCAGTGAGAACTTCCCACGCCAGAACAGGCTCACCGTAAACAGACCGATAATAATGCCGATGTAGATCACCTTCCGGCGAACCACGGCTTGTTGCAGGGGATTAGCCATCTGCCTGACTCCGATCGGCAGCGAGAAGCCACCGGCACGAATCCGAATGATTGCGAGAATTTTTCGGTTCTCCTCGGCGTGCGTATCGACACAGGCCGAGGGAGTGAACCCAACCCGTTACGCGGCCACCTCACGCGACCGCATCAGATAAAACGCCAGGATGAACCAGGGCAGCAAATAACCCACCAGCACCGCCAGATTCATCAGCAGGTACGCGGGCGGGATGTTGAACCCTTCCGACAGGAACGAAGTCCAGGTAAACGCATCAATATCCGGGATCAGGTTGATGACCCGGCGCACCAGCCAACTGAAGCCGGTATCGAGCGTCAACGCGGCCTTCTCGACGGGGGTGTCTCCCATCTGGGCCGTGGGTGCCTTGGCTTCGAGCAGCTGGTTCATCGCCTTGAACGGGCCGCCGAGGTAACTGCCCTTGGCCACGTCGGCGATATGCTCGGAGAAGTACCCCCCGAGGTACAACGCGGCGGTAATCAGGAAGCCGATCACCCCGGCGAAGTAGGTGCTACAGGTGACCGCCAGACCGATCACGAGCATCATCCGGCACCACAACCCGAACGCGGATTTGAAGTAGTTTTGTGCGAACGCCCAGTGCGAGGGAACCGGCTCGCTTCTCAGGAAGTACAAATCCCCTTCGGCCATCCCGACCATCTGGCCGCGGGTCGTGCAGTTGACGAAGACGCTCACCATCGGCGGCGTGGGTTCGTTCTCCCCGAGTTTCGGTGGGTAGCCTTCCCGTGCGTTCTCAAAGATGCCCGAGGGCACCGCGATTTTCGAGAACTGGTAGTCGAAGACTTCCTTCCCCGCGAACTCGTAGTAGCCGTACTTCTTGGCCAGATCGTTCACGACTTTCCAGGCCGGTGTGCCGGGCCGGGCTCCCGCGACCACCGCGGCGGGGTTCTGGCCAGCAAACCCGGCTTCTTCCACGGCTTTTTTGAGATCGTCTTCATACGCCTTTTGCCGGGCCGGGTCTGCCCAGCGCCAGGTGCCATCACCCTGATCGCGGGGGGGAATCTGCGGTGTTTGCCAAGTGACCACGCGGATCGTCATATCGACACCGCGGTTCTCTTCCCCCTTCGTCATGCGGAAGATGTCGAAGGTGAACTCGCACGGCACGGAATCCCCATTCTTCCCCAGACTCGACGGCACGGATGCATAATGCCAAACCGCCCGCTGCGAACTGGAGGGGTCACCCGCGATGTAACGGCGATAGTCAAACTCACGGCCGACGTTGGTGCCCTCGAACCGCTCACCCCGCAACTCCCGCCGCGAACGGAATTCGAGCGTGCCCCGCACCGGATCACGCGCCAGATACGATTCACTCGCGGCGCTTTCGTCCACCTTGGTACTGAAGATGAACAGCCAACCAATGGTGGTCATCCCAACTAGGGCGATGGAGAGCAGGAAGCCGTAACCAAAAAATCGGCCCAGAACGATCTCGAACCGTTCAACCGGCTTGGTCAGAACCGTGTAGATATTTTGGTTCTTGATGTCGTTCGGGATGCTGAACGCAGCGAGCAACCCCGCGGAGAGCAACAGCAGCACCATCGACACGAAGCCGGTGACACCGATGGTCGTGCGGAGCTGATCCTCGGCTTTACCGGGGTAGAACCAGTGCGTCGGGAACAGAACGGGGATCAGGAAGAAGAGGAAGACCCAGAACAACCGCGAACGCACGGCTTCCTTGAAGCCCAGAATGGTCAACGCCCAGATGCGGCGGAACCGAATCCGCGCGAGACTGGCCGCGAACGGTTGCCCGATCCCCAGCAGGGCGAACAATCCACCGAGCGTCAGCACAAGGGGTTGATAATCTGTAGCGAACTGGGGTGGCTCGTGCTTCACATACGTTCCCGGCCCCGCTTGCATGTACTGAGCCAGATTGACGGTATCCCGGCCTTTCCCGGTGAGAATCAGGGCGAAATACCCCGCGTAGCAGAGCGTGGCCAGCACGGCCATCAACAGCATCCAACTGTTGACACCGGAGCGGTGCTTCGCCGATTCGGCCTGTTCGGGCGGAGTCCGTAGGGCATAGGCGATATAGGCCAACAACCCCAGGGCCGCGAACCCGCCCGCATCCTGCAACCACGC
Organism: Bacteroidales bacterium; assembly: GCA_026931725.1. Classification (GTDB taxonomy): domain Bacteria; phylum Planctomycetota; class Planctomycetia; order Gemmatales; family Gemmataceae; genus JAIXLE01. The sequence goes on along the minus strand of JAIXLE010000228.1, from coordinate 7,546 downwards.
CTGAAACAGGCCGAGGAAATGCACCGGAGCGGCATGTTCCCGGTCGAGGATCAGCAGTCCGAATAACGGTAAGCTCGACATAGACGATGTTTCCGAATGGCGGACGCGGTTTCCTTCTCGCTCACTGGGAGCAAGACACCAGGAACGAGACATCAAGAACGAGATACTTTCCGTTTTTCAGCGAGTCACGATGATGCTGTTGTCGCGGTTGCCGTCTCCGCGGGCGGCAGGAACCGCCGACCGGGCCGGGCTTTCGATTCCTCGACGATCCGCAAGAACAGGTCTTCGAGCGTCGTCGTCGGGTGGCCGAAGGTTTCGAGCTTGCCGCCATGTTTTTCCACCACGGCGGTCAGTTCGCGTTTGAGATCGTCCGTCAAGTTGACACCGCTGGCGCGAATCTCCAGCCGTTTCTGGTCTTCCACCAGCCGATCGACGGCCCCGAGTTCCTGCAAGTCGCCACCATAAAGAATGGCAATCCGATCACAGACATCCTGCACGTCATCGAGACGGTGGCTGCACATCAAGACCGTCTTACCTTTGCGCTTCAGATCCAGGATAAGATCCTTCATCCAGCGTGTGCCGAGCGGATCCAAGCCCGAAGTGGGTTCATCGAGAATGACGAGATCGGGGTCATTGATGAGCGCCTGAGCCAAGCCGATCCGTTGCCGCATCCCTTTGGAGTATTCACGGAGAATCCGCTTCTTGTCGCGGGCCAGATCGACCAATTCAATCAGTTCGGCGGCGCGTTTCCGACGCACATCGGAAGGAATGTCGAATAGACGGCCATAGAAATCGAGCGTTTCCTCGGCATTCAGGAACCGATACAGATACGATTCTTCCGGCAAGTAGCCGATCCGTTCATTCTTCTCGACCTTCGCGGCTGGCTCGCCAAAGACGAACGCATCACCGTTGGTCGGGAACAGTAACCCGAGCAAGAGCTTGATGGTGGTCGTTTTGCCCGAACCGTTCGGCCCGAGTAACCCAAAGATTTCGCCTTTATGAATCTGCAAATCCAGGGCGTTCAAGGCGACTTTTTTCCGGCGACCCCAGAAGTCCCGGTAGACCTTGGTCAGATTGCGGGTTTCGACGACGACTTCGGCGGCCATTCGGTGTCCTCCGGTTCGCACCGTAACCCCACAGGAGGCGGGACGGTGGACGAGTCCGGTGATATTGCGGGTGACAGTAGTCGTTACGTTGTTCACCCATCGGCGGTTCGGGCAAAATTTTCCCACCGTTCGACGGGCACGCGGATATGGTAGGAGCTAACCGGCAGACCGGCGAACCGGCGCGGCCTCAGAAATTAGGAAAGGAACGGTTCCCAATCGCCTTGAGCGTTTAGAACCTCATTGGGTCGGTATTTGGCCTTGTACTCCAGTGATGGGCAACCGGCGACATAATAGCCCAGATACGCATAGGGAAACGGTTGCTCCGCCGCGAACCGCAGGACGGAAAGCACATTCCACACACCCAGCGAGCGATGCCGTTCCTCAGGATCGTAGAAAAAGTAGATCGCGGACACCGACGCGGGCAGATGATCGACATAGCCCACCCCGATCAAGCGGCCATCATGAAGGCGGTAGCACCATTCCTCAGTCGGGAACGGATTATGCACGAACCCTTCCACATAATCGGCTACCGATTTCGGTTCATGTAGCGGCCAACCTTTGAAGCCAGCCTGAAAAGCATGAAACTTGTCGTAGAGTGCGAGTTTTTCATCCGTGGCCTGGGGAGTCTGGATCGTGAGTTCGACTGCCAAGGCGTTCTGCTTCATCACTCGCTTTTGCGTCGCACTGGGGCGAAACCGTGCCACATCGACCCGCAGAGACTGGCACGCCCGGCAGGACCGGCACACCGGCCGAAACAGGGAATGACCGAATCGCCGCCAACCGGCCCGCATCCGTTGTTCGTACTCTTCCGCCGAGAGTCGCCGCATGATCTCATATTCCTGGCAGGCGCTCCGCTCAGGTAAATAGCTGCAAGGATAAGGCGGTGACGTGAATGTGTACAGTGATTGCATGGTCCAACCCATATCCCCGTCTGAGAGTTTTAGGATACACGAAAATCCCAGACGGAGAAACGGTATCCTTACTCCACAAATTCGAGAGCCACGGGGTTCGGAATGATCCCGGCTCGGTGGCCTTCATCCAGTAACTTGCGGATCGCCGCCCGGCCCCGCTCGCCGTAATCCAGCGTCCAATCGTTGACGTACATGCCGACGAACCGATCCGCGAGGTCGACTTCCATATCCCGAGCGTAACCCAGGGCGTAGGCCAGTGCCTCTTGGCGATGCTCCAACCCATAGCGGATGCTTTGTCGAATCAATCGGCTCTCTTCTTGCATGGTTTCCGCGCCGAGGTCTTTCCGCACGACGTTCCCACCGAGCGGCAGAGGTAGTCCCGTCCGCTGCTGCCACCAGACCCCCAGATCCACGACGAGATGCAGTCCTTGATTCTGATAGGTGAGTTGCCCTTCGTGAATGATGAGTCCCGCATCGAACTTCCCTGCCGCGACTGCTGGGATGATGGCATCGAAGGGAAGCACTTCGTACTTCAGCTTGTCTCGCTGGCCGAGGGCATCGCATAGCAGGCTCAGCGTCAGGAACGCCGTGGTCATGGTCCCCGGCACCGCGATGGTGATGTCTGGGAGTTGTTCGATCGCCAGCGGCCGCGAGGCCACAATCATCGGGCCATAATTGTCGCCCATACTGCTGCCCGTCGGGAGCAGGGCGTACCGATCCAGAATATAGCTGTAGGCATGAATACTGACGGCGGAAACTTCTAACTCACCGTTCATCGCCCGGCGGTTGAGCGTCTCGATGTCTTGCAGTTCGTGAACGAAACGATATTTCCCCGTGGGGATCTTATCGTTCGCCAGGGCGTGAAACATGAAGGCATCATCAGGGTCTGGGCTATGTCCGACGCGGATGAGTTGTTGTGTCATAATGCAACCGATTCCTCTTGAATGGATGTCGTACGCAATTACTGGGATATTGTTATGGTATGAATCCGGGTTTATAATCTGTTCGCAATCCTCTTGATACCATCTCGAATCAGTACAGAGCCAAAGTTGATGAGCAACCCTAGGCGATAGTCGAGTAAGCGGCAGTATGTGAGTACTTGTTTTGCATGAACGGGGAGCAGATTTTCGACGGATTTCAATTCCACGACGATGCAATCCTCAACGATCAAGTCATCGCGAAAGCCTTCGTCGAACTCCAGGTCATCATATCGGATCGGAACGGGCACTTCCCGCCGTACCCGCAATCCCCGGCGGAGCAATTCCCGTTCGAGGACAGCGAGATAGACTCGTTCCAGCAGTCCCGGCCCCAGTTTAACATGAATTTTGAACGCTGCATCAACGATCACGCCGGATATTTCGTTGATATTCACGGTCTGCCTCCATGATGGAGTTATGTAGTGTTCAAGCTATCACACGCGGAGCCGCAAAGACGCAGAGTAAAAGACAATCAAGATTTTTATTTCCTCTCTGCGTCTCAGTGCCTTTGCGTGAGATATTACTAAATCTTGCGCACTTATATTAGGCACTCCGCAGGGGGGCCGCTGCGCGCGATTCTTCCGGCTTCCATCACATGCACGATGTGGGCTTCACGGGCCAAGTCCATGTCGTGCGTGACCACGATCATCGTCTGGCCATCATGGGCCAAGTCTCGCATGACCGAAAGAACCTCAACGGCCATTTTGGGGTCCAGGGCACTGGTCGGCTCATCAAACAGAATCGCTGTCGGCTTAACCGCAAGCGAACGGGCAATCGCAACACGTTGTTGCTGGCCGCCGGAAAGATTCGCCGGCTTCGCATCGTACTTGTGGCTGAGTCCCACGCGGTCCAGCAGTTTCCGGGCGGCCGGTTCGCACTCTTGCCGGGACAGCCCCAGCGCGAACCGTGGCCCGCTCATGACGTTTTCCAATGCCGTCATGTGCGGGAACAGGTGAAATTGCTGGAACACCATTCCGATGGTCCGCCGGAGTTCCACCAGCAACGGTTCCGCGTGCGGGACACCGCCCATCAAGGTGATCGAACCGACCGTGATCCGACCAGATGTAAACGTCTCCAGGCCGTTGATACAGCGCAACAGCGTCGACTTTCCCCCGCCGGATGGACCAACCAGGGCGGTCACTTCCCCCTGTTTCACCTCCAGCGAAACGCCGTCCAGAATCCGATGGCCGTCAAACGCTTTGACAATGTCGGTGACACGGATCATCGCGTTCCCCCTTCTCCACGGGCAAACTTCCGATCGAGCCACTGAGCGAACAAGGCTTGCGGATAGCTCATGGCCAAATACAGCAACGCGGTCAACGCTGCCAGAACGATGATCTGATCCCGATGGTTGTTGTAAAGCACGTTGTACTGCCGTGTCAGTTCCGTGATGAGAATGACCGAGCAAACCGAGGTGTCTTTGAACAGTGCAATAAAGTCATTCGTCACCGGCGGTAGCACGATCCGCACCGCTTGCGGGACCACGATTCGCCGGATCGCCGTGCGGCGGGTCATGCCGAGTGCGAGGGCCGCTTCCATCTGACCACGGGGAATGGCCAGCAAACCGGCCCGATAGTTCTCGGCTTCATACGCGGCGTAGTTGATGGCCAAGCCAAGGATCCCCGCCAGTTCCGGGGGGATCGACACGGTGACAATCGACCCGAGGAGCCGGGGCAACAAGTAGAAGAGAAAGAACAACTGCAACAGCAACGGTGTGCCGCGAATCACTTCCACATAGATCGCCGCGAGTCCCGCCAGCCAGCGGGGGCCATAGACTCGCGCGATCGCCAGCAACAAACCCAGGAGCACTGCCAAGGGGAACGATGTGACCGCCAAGAATATCGTCATTCCCGCCCCGGAGAGCAGTTTCCCCAGGACTTGTGACCAGTCAATTGCTCGACTCGGACCAAGCGATCCCACGGATGTTCCCACCTCTTCCGGGGTCGGAATCGTCTCCCAAGCGGGGAACGCTCCGGGGGGCGGCGGCCAGTCTCGACCCGTCAGGAACAACAGCCAATCTTGATCCGGCGTGGCCAGTCCGTACTTTTCGTAGATTCGCAGCAGCGTCCCCTCACGGATACCCTTACGGATGGCCGCGTCGATTTGCTGGCGGAGTTCCCGATCCGCGGGCCGGGTGAGGATGACGTACAACCCTGGTGCCCGTGCTGCCCCGGCCGTGCGGAGACGTTGGGACGCATCCGCCTGTTGATAGTAGGCCACCGCCGGGTTGTCTTGCACCGTGGCATCGGCGTTCTGGCGGTTGGCAACAAGGTCAAACGCACTGGCGACATCGTCGGACATGCGGAGATTGATGTCATCGCCGTAGCGGTTCTCCAAGTAACGCTGCGCGGCAGAACCCTGGAGAACGAGGACGGTCTTTTTCGGCTGCCCCGGTTGGGCGCGGAGGTCGGCCCAGTCGCGGATGGCGGAATCGCGGTGAACGACCAAACCGAGTCGGTAAATGTAATACGGCACGGAGGCGCAATCGCGGAACTGTTCCGAATACTCGTAGCCGTTCAGCACGATGTCAAGCTCGCCGTTGCGGAGCAGTTCGGGCAATTTGCTCCAATCCCCGGAGATGGGAACACTGGTGCGGCCCAGCTGCTCGGCGAGGTACTGCGCGAGTTCGACTTCAAAACCACGGGTTTGATTGTCGTAGACGTAAGGAGCTCCGCCGGTTTCATCCATGCCCCATCGGAGCGTGGGTTTCTCCTGCGCGAAACCTGCCCCCGCGCACAGGAGCAGGACGAGGAATGCGATTCGCAACACCAATGCCCTCACGGGGTTTATCCGAGCCGGACCCGGACGATTTTGCGGCCCAACCGCAAAACGAGCCCATCCGTGACGGTCACGGTCTGTTTCGGATCCGTGATCTTCTCACGGTCTGGCCCCTGATTGAAGGCACCTTCCTGAATTTTTTGTCGACCTTCGTTGTTACTTTTGACGAGTCCGGCCAGCACGGCGAGTTTGGGTGCCGCGATGGCTCCTTCCACCAGTTCGCCATGCGGAATGACGACTTCGGGAATCTCGTCTGGGTCGCCTTTGTCCTCGAACTGCTTCTTCCAATCCGCCAACACGGTCGCGGCTCCCTCATCACCGTGGAACCAGCGGACGATGTCGGCTCCGAGGGCTTTTTTTGCCTCGTTCGGCTTCCCGGTTAGCAACTGTTCGATCTGCTCTGGGGTGCGGTCGGTCAGCAGGGTGAACCATTCCCGCATGAGGCCATCGGCGATCCGCATGGTTTTGCCGAACTGCTCCTTCGCGGGTTCGCCGACCCCGATGTAGTTACCGAGGGATTTGCCCATCTTCAGCTCGCCATCGAGTCCGCGGAGAATGGGCATGGTCAGGCAGACTTGCGGTGCCTGTCCCGCGTCCCGCTGGAGGTTCCGGCCGACCATCAGATTGAAGAGCTGTTCGGTGCCGCCGAGTTCGACATCGGCCTGAATCTCGACCGAATCGTGCCCTTGCATCAGTGGGTAGAGGCATTCGTGTAGGTAGATCGGTGTGCCGGAGGCGATCCGTTTCTCAAAATCATCGCGTTCGAGCATCCGTTGCATCGTCATGCTGCCGAGAAGTTTGAGCATTTTGGCGAAGTTGAATTTCTCAAACCATTCCGCGTTCGGTCGGATTTCCGCCTGTGAGACATCAACCACCTTGGCGATCTGAGCGAGGTAGCTTTCGGCGTTCTTCGCAATTTGTTCGGGAGTGAGTCCTTGTCGAGCTTCGTCCCGGCCCGAGGGGTCGCCGACAGCGGCGGTGGCGGTGCCGATGATGAGAACGGCCTTGTGTCCGAGTTCCTGGAATTGCCGGAGTTTCCGCAACGGCACGGTATGGCCGAGGTGGACATCGAAGCCGGTCGGGTCGATGCCGTACTTGACGCGGAGCGGTTGGCCCGTCTCTCGGCTGTGCGTCAGTTTCTTGCGGAGGTCATCGACGGTTTCGACCTGCGCGGCACCCCGCAACAGAATGGCCAACTGATCTTCGACGGGAAGAAACTCAGGCATGGTGAAGAATCCGGGGAACGAACCACAAAACGGCAACACACTTACAGTGAAGATACACAGCGCCGCCCAGATGTTCAGGTTCGGGTGTCCGGGAAGCGGGATTCCGCGTGCGGAAAGGTTATTGAAAGAGCTGAAATCGCCCGGTGGCCTCGAACGCATGCGGGTAATGCACGATGGTCGGTTCGCGTTGCCCTTCCGGCCAAGCAATAGCGATGACATCAAATCGAGCGGGATAATTCAGGAGTCGGCGTGTGTGCAGGAATCGCAGGGCGGCTTCGGTCAGACGTTTTTGCTTGGCATGGTCAACGGACGCGGCCGGGATCGTGGGATCATTTGCGGATGTCGAACGGACTTCCACAATGATGATGGTGGAACCATCCCAGGCGATGAGATCGAGTTCTCCGAAGCGGTCGGCTGAGTTGATGGCGATGATCCGATAACCCAACCGGCGCAGAAACTGAGCGGCGACGCGTTCAGAACGACGACCGAACCAGCGTCGCCAGAACGGCCACCGCCGGAAAGCAGTGGCCGTTCGAGTCGTATGCGTC
>JAIXLE010000237.1 GCA_026931725.1 Bacteroidales bacterium | reverse complement strand
CGCCTGATACTCTCGGGATCGAACAGGCCAGTTTGGGAACCGAGACGGAACGGTCCGTTCTGGTTCAGACCTCGAACCCAATCGGGGAAATCACTCGCCACTCGACTCGAGCCGGTGATCGTGGAGTTAACACATTCGTACCCTGTAGCCGAGTTTTGGCCAAAATGGCCGACCGTGGCCGAGTTTTGGCCGGGGTATGGCCGACCCCGGGTTTTGGCCAAAATGGCACGCCGTGGCACGCCGTGGCACGGTTTTGGCCGGGGTATGGCCAAAATGGCTGACCGTGGCTGACCGTGGCTGACCGTGGCCGATCGTGGCCGAGATATGGCTGACCGTGGCCGACCGGGTTTTGGCCAAAATGGCACGCCGTGGCACGGTTTTGGCCGGGGTATGGCCAAAATGGCCGACCGTGGCCGCATGTTGTCTTTCCTGAAAAGGCGACTCCGGCAGCCAAAATCGTTCTCGTTTGTCGAGTTGACGATTGCGATTGCGAGCGAGGACAATTGCGCATATACGATCGCACAATTGGCATCTCATAGGGAGTGTGATGACTGGGCTGAAGCAACAGCGGGATTGGGTACACACCATGTCGGATAAGCGTACGGCTCGCCCGTGGGGGTACGGCATGCGTTTGCGTCCGCTCTGGTGCGTGCTGCGCATGGGATAGTGCGATCGTCCGTGTGCAGATTTCGGACATGAGACAGCGTCCCAAAGACACGTCCAAAGTGGTCCTGTGACAACGCCGTGTCACTCAAGGTACACGAGAAATCCAGACGAAATCTGATCGCATGCGACAGCGGGCCACCAGAGCCAAGGTCGCCACAATACTGGCATCGTGCAGTAGCAAGAGTGGCCGGTACGGTACAGGTCTCGGTCATCGCAGAACTTCCCGAAAACCTTTCGGAATGCGCTTGCCCTGTTGCCAATTGTCGGGCCCACTGTCCACAGTGCTTAACGGATGTGTGGACATTCCCGCGAGATCAGGAGCGAGTATGACCAGGAAACTGGCCCGCGAATTGGCGGCCCTGCCGCAGATGACAGTCCGGCAATTGGTGGACCGGTACGAGGTCGTGTTCGGCGAACCGACCGGTGGACGCAACAAGGACTGGCTGGTGAAGCGGATCGCCTGGCGGTTGCAAGCCGAAGCGGAGGGCGGACTATCCGAGCGGGCCCGCGAACGCGCCGCGGAACTGGCTCGTGATGCTGATCTGCGGACCACAGCACCAAAGTCACATCCGGTTCCCGTGTCCCAAAACCCTGAAGAGCCGGTGGTGCCTGTCCTCAAGGATCCACGGCTGCCACCACCCGGGACAGTGTTGACGCGGACCTGCAAGGGAACCGAGATTCGGGTCACCGTGCGGGCCAACGGGATCGAGTATGCCGGTACGATTTACCCCTCGTTGAGTGCCGCGGCCAAGGCGGCGAGCGGGTCGCACGTCAATGGGTTTGTCTTCTTCAAACTGACCGGAGGCAGCCGATGAACCGGACCAGGAAGCGGCCGCTTTCCACACAGGAGGCGGTGGTCCGCTGTGCGATTTATACCCGCAAGAGTACCGAGGAGGGGTTGGACCAGGCGTTCAACAGTCTGGATGCCCAGCGGGAGGCGGGTGAGGCGTATGCGAAGAGTCAGGCCGGATTGGGCTGGGAACTGGTCCCCACCCGTTACGACGATGGCGGGTTCACGGGTGCCAACACCGGGCGACCGGCGTTGCAACGACTGCTTGCGGACATCACGGCCGGAAAGATCGATGTCGTGATTGTCTACAAGGTTGATCGTCTGAGTCGCAGCCTGCTCGATTTTGCACGGCTGATGGCGGTGTTCGATGACAAGGGTGTGTCCTTTGTGTCCGTGACCCAACAGTTTAATACCGCGACTTCCATGGGCCGACTGGTCTTGAATGTCCTGCTGAGTTTTGCCCAGTTCGAGCGGGAGATTATTGCCGAGCGGACGCGGGACAAGATCGCGGCCACGCGTCGCAAAGGGAAATGGTCGGGTGGGTATCCGGCACTGGGCTACACGGTCGATGCCCGCAGTCAACGACTGGTCATCGAACCCCGGGAAGCCGAGCGGGTGCGGGCCATCTTCGCCCTCTACCTCGAACATGGCTCGCTGTTGCCCGTGGTCGAGGAGTTGTCCCGACGCGGCTGGCGAACCAAGTCGTGGATCACCCGTTTGGGACACCATCGCGGCGGCAGACCGTTCACCCGAACGGGTCTCCACAGCTTGCTGACCAACGTGCTTTACACCGGCCAGGTGAAGTACAAGGACGAAGTACATCCGGGCGAACACGCAGCCATCATCACGTCCCAAACCTGGCAGGCGGTGCAGGCTCGACTGGCCCGGATGGGACGAGTTGACCGCGGTCGGCGGAAGTCCCAATCGCTGTTACAAGGAGTGCTGGTCTGCGGTCCGTGTGGTTGTGCCATGACCCCATCGTTCACCAGCAAACGGGGACGAATCTATCGCTACTATGTCTGCTCCTCGGCACAGAAATTGGGTCGATCGACCTGTCCCACGCGGTCGGTATCGGCGGGGTCGGTGGAAGCGGTGGTGAGTGAACAGATCCGGTCGATTGGCCAAAATCCGGCTTTGCGAGCCGAGGTTTTGGCCACGATGGAAGAACAGGCCACGCAACGCATCGTCGCAATAGAAGCCGAAGCTCGGACTCTGGATCGTGAGCGCCAAGCCGCTCATCGGGCGATGCGGGTTGCGTCCTCGCGGGTACGCGCCGATGTCCCCGATGCGGAAGTGTTGTCCCAAACGACTCAGGCCCAGGAACGACTCGCCGCCCTGACCCGTCAGGCCGAGGCGATTGCAGAACGTCTGCGTCTGGCCCATGCGGAAATCCTTTCCGCAAAGGATGTAGATGCCGCTCTCGCCCATTGGGAGTCGGTCTGGCAGACCCTGTCCCCAACCGGGCAATCCCGGATGATTCCTCTTCTGATCGAGTCCGTGGTTTACGACGGCGGTGCGGAAACTCTGACCGTGCAATTTCGCCCTGCCGGTCTGCAATCTCTGGTCCACAACCGGTCCATCCCGGCTGAAGGAGTGTCTCCATGACGACCGTAACGATTCCGGTTCACAAGTCGCGATCTGGCAAGTCTGGTGCTATGACCATCACGGTGGGACACGTCGCCACACCCACAGCGTTTGGACGTGTCCCACGGATCGCCCGGCTCATGGCCCTCGCCGTACGTTGCGACGGGCTGCTGGCAACCGGTGATGCCGAAACCCGTGCAGAATTGGCGCGTCGCGGCCGGGTGACCCGGGCTCGTATGACCCAAATTCTGAACCTGCTCAATCTCGCCCCGGACCTTCAGGAGGCGATCCTGTTTTTGCCACGGATTACCGCGGGTCGCGACCCGCTGAAACTGCGCAAACTGCTACCGATCGCCGCCCGCCTGGACTGGCGGG
>JAIXLE010000160.1 GCA_026931725.1 Bacteroidales bacterium | reverse complement strand
GGCGGACATCGCTCCGAAGATCACGCCGTCACCGAGTTCGATGTGTCCGCCCAAGCCGACCTTCCCGGCCAGCGTGACAAAATTCCCCAAGCGGGTGCTGCCGGAGATCCCGACTTGCGCGCAAAGGATGCAGTTCTCACCGATCGTCACGTTGTGCCCGATCTGCACGAGGTTGTCGATTTTCGTGCCTTTGCGAATCCACGTGCGGCCGAACCGCGCGCGGTCAACCGTCGAGTTGGCACCGATTTCCACATCGTCTTCGATGACGACAATTCCGGTCTGCGGGATTTTTTGGTGTGCGCCGTCCCGGAACTCATACCCGAACCCGTCGGCACCGATGACAACCCCGGAATGGAGGATGACCCGGTCGGCCAGCGTGCAGCGCTCGCGGATCGTCACGTTCGGATAAATCCGGCAATCCTCGCCAACGCGGGCTCCGTGGCCGATGTAAGTGTGTGCGGAGACAAGGGAACGAGCCCCGATGATCGCGCCCGGTTCAATGACGGCATATGGGCCGATATGAACGCCCTCGCCGAGTTTGGCCTCGGGAGCGATAACCGCCGTCGGATGCACTCCGGGAGCGAATGTCACGACCGGCGGAACAAATGCGGGGAGCAGTTTTGCAAATGCCGCTCCCGGATCATCCACCCAAATCCGGATGGCCGGCACCTCTTCGGCGAACCCATGCGGCACGAGGACTGCGGTGGCGCGGGATTTCCTGACCGCTTTGAGGTATTTCGGGTTTCCGAAAAACGCGAGATCTCCGGGGTTGGCGTCATCGAGAGACGCCAAGCCGGAGATTTCCTGTGCGGCTGCTTCCGGAGCCACCCAGCCGCCCGTCTGGGCGGCTACCTCACCGAGAGTCATGCTCTTCAGGGAGCGGGAGTGGCTTTTGGAGCGGTCTTGTTGAGCGTATCAACAATTTCCTTGCTGAAATCGAGGTCGCTGCGGGAGTAAACCAACACCGGGATCTGGCCCATGCTCATGCCGGATTTGTCAAAGACGATGTCGAACCCGGTGGCTTTGACCTTGTCGTTCACGACCTTCATGATCTCGTCGATGATGTCCTTGCGCATGCGGACAAACTGTTCTTGAAGCTGGCGTTCGCGGGTGCCGCGGAACTCGGTGATTTCGCGGTCGAGATTGCGGGCATCGTTGACCTTCTCGTCGCGGGATTTTGTGGCCTTGTCCTTGGCGTCCTTGCTGAGCTCGGGCTTCTCGAGGTCGGCATTGATCTTGTTGATCTCGTCCATGGACTTTTTGAGCGTCTCCAAACGGTCATCGAGCTCCTTCTTTGCAGCGGCGCGGGCTTCATTGAGCTTCGCCTCGGCATCCTTGGTTTTGTAATACTGGGTGAAGATGGCGTTCATGTCCAAGGTGCCGATTTTGACCTGGGCATTGGCCGACGGGGCCACAGCGAAAAGCGCCGTTGCCAGAATGGTGATGGAGAGGATGGATTTGAGCATTGTGGTTTGTTTGGTTATGAGAATGGATGAGTGTGACTTATGGGATGGAATGGTCAAGTTTTGACCACCCGCGCCCCGATTCGTTCAAAATTGATAGCCGATATTGAAGTTAAATTTTCCGGGAGGGCCGTTCCAACTGTCGTAAATGACCGGGATGCCGTAGTCCACGCGGATCGGGCCGATGGGCAGGTCGAGCCGCAGGCCGATGCCGATATCGACATTCGCGTTCGTCGTGCTGAAGTCGCCGGATTCCACGTTGACGAAGCCCATGTCGCTGAAGACGGCCCCGCGAACCCGGGACATGATGGGGAAGGTCATTTCAAATGTCAGGTAGGCGAGCGAGTTGCCGCCGATCGGGTTGGCGTATTCGTCCACGGGACCGACTTCGCGGAAATTGAACCCGCGCATGTTGTTTGCGCCGCCGAGGTAAAGCCGGTCGAAGATGGGAACCCCGTTCCCGTAGCTGTCGTCCGCAGAGCTATCATTGCTTCCCCATCCGTTCACGATGGCGATCTGCCCCTTGACGAGGAAGATCAGGTCGTAGGGCAGCGAGAAGTATTTCGAGGCCTCGAGCGATATCCCGTAATCCTGCACATCTCCGCCCAGCGGTCCCCCGGCGATAAATCCGGTGAGCTCGATCAGCTCACCTTTTCGGGTGAGGAACAGGCTGTCACGGGTATCCCAGGTCAGCGAGCCGGTGAAGGCGCTCTTCACATACGTTCCCTCGGCGTCCTTGATGACAGGTCCGGCATTTTCGTTGCCGTTGTAACCGTCATTATAGCCGTTGGAGAAAAAGTAGTCGTTGTTGTTATTGGTATTGTCGACGTCGTAGATCTTGATCTGCTCGATCCGGTATTCCGCGCGGGCGGAGAGTGCTCTCCAGATCTGTTTGCGGGCCTGGAACGCGACGCCGAGGTTCGACTGGTTATAGACGGCCGAAAGGAAATTCGCGTTCCGGTAGTATCCCTCCACGCCGACCGAGAGCTTGTATCCGAGGAACCACGGCTCGGTCAGCGCGATGACGAAATCGCTTCTCTGGAGCCCGTATTGTCCGCGGATGCGGAATCTCTGGCCGCCGCCCGTGAAGTTCGGCCAGTTGAAGAGATCGAAGTTCGTTTGCTGGAGTTCCGCAAAGCCCAGCAAGCTGTCGATCGTGCTGAACCCCACGCCGAAGTTGAACGAGCCCGTGCGCTTTTCCTCGACGATCACGTTGAGATCCTTGCGTCCGGGAACAATCGTATCCGAGGGCGCGGTGTCGACCCGGGAGAAGTAGTTCAAATTCTCCAGCCGCTTTTTGCTGACATCCACGAGCGTCGTGTCAAAAACATTGCCGGGCTTGACCGCCAGCTCGCGGCGGATGACGCGGTCCTGGGTGCGGGTGTTTCCCTGGATGCTGACGAGGTTGACGTAGGATTGGACGCCCTCGTCAAGGCGGTAAGTCACGTCGACCGCTCCGGGGCCTGCCGGCAGGACTTCCGGTGCCGCAACCATGTCCACATAGCCCCGGCTCCCGTAGAAATCCCTGAGTGCCTTAAGGTCCTCGCCCATCCCCTTCGGCGTGAAAAGCTGCCCGCCGAGCATCTTCATGCGGCCTAGGACCTCATCCTGGGAGGTGATGTTGACGCCTTCGATTTTGACCGTGTTCAGGCGGTATTGCATGCCCTCGCTAATCGTGACGGTCATTTCGACCCCGTTGCGCTCCACCGGGAGGGTCTGGATGTCTGTGACCTCGACATCCGCGAACCCGCGGTTCTGGTAAAGCGCCTTGATGGCGGCCCGGTCCTCTTCGACCTGTGCGGGAACAATGCGTCCGCTCTTCGTGAAGAATGAGAGCAGGTCCTCCGGCTTCGTCTTCATCACCTTGCGGATGTCTTTGGCCAGGACGGAATCGTTCCCGACGAACGTGATCCGTTTGACGACCAGTTTCGGCCCCTCGTTGATCGAGTAGATGACCC
>JAIXLE010000002.1 GCA_026931725.1 Bacteroidales bacterium | reverse complement strand
GTTGGTGTTTTGCATATCCCCATCCTAGCACAATCCCCCATCTCGGGCCACTACCTGCGATTTCATGGTCAGGGGTTGCGGATGATGTCAGCCAGTTCGATTGCCTGCGCTGAACACACAACCACGCACAGGCCGCACGAGACGCAGTCCGCCGGTCGCGGTAGCCAGGGGTGAAACGCCCCCAAGGCCAAGCACTCCATCGGGCAGAGTCGCACGCAATCCCCGCATCCCGTGCAAGTGGATTCCCAAAGAATTGGCAACCGATGCCGAGCCGTGGCCGACCAACCTGCACCCGTCATGTGACTTCATATTCTCCCGTGGCGAGGTCAATCGGCTGGGTGTTTGACAGAGCATCAAGTGAACGCCTTTCCGCATCGGGAAACTGTTCCACCATCAGACCCCGAACCCAATCTTCGAGGACGGAACGCACGATCGGCGGATACAGAACCGCTCGCGCGCCCAGATCCAGCACTGCGGCTGTCCAATAGCACCGCTGCAATTCTGGCACTTTCCGCGTGCTGATGACCAGGAACGGCACGTCAGGAAAACAAGATAAGCACTCGGATAAGGTCGTCAGTGCCGAAGCCGATGCATCCGTGGGATCCACCACCAGACAGACAACACTTGGCCGCCATTCTTGCAGCGCCTTATGGAGGGCACGGGTTTGTTGAACGTGCCGTAACATCCACCGTTGCCGAGCGGCCAGTTCCCGCAACTCCGCCTCAACGAACTCACCTGTATCACAGACCAGGATTTGCGGATACCGCATCCGTTTCTCACTCTGTAGAAATCCAGACCGCCCAGCCGGGAGCAGCGTATCACGTCGGTTTGCGGCTCTCCGGGGAGAGGCCCAGTGCCTCGATGCGCCGACCGAGCCGAGTCCGAAAGATGCCGAGTTGCTCCGCTGCCGCGGTTTGCGATCCGTTCTGATCGGCGAGTGCTTGTTCGATCAGTCGACGTTCCACGGATTCTAACACCTGATCCAGCGTCCACGTCCGGCTTTTCGGAGGCAGAGGGTTTTGCACGATGAGGTGCTTTTCCTGCAAAAATCGCGGCAGATGCTGAGGACGAATCGAGTCCCCTTCCGCACGATGCCCGGCCGATGCCAAGACATCTCGCAATTCCCGCAGATTCCCCGGCCAATGGTAACTCAACAGTACGGCGAGGCATTCGGGAGCGAGCGTGAGCGGTCGACCCCAAGCCTGAGCCAGTTCGGGTAGCATCCGCTCCAGGTAGGATGGCAAATCGGCGAGATGACTCCGTAAAGGAGGAATCGTCATTTCCGTCACACACAGACGTGTGTGGAATGGAGGAATCAGAGAACCATCCGCCAGTTCCTCACCCGGAGAACGTGGGCCACTACAGATGAGCCGTGGCCCATGCGCTGACGACGCATCGAACCATTCCGCGATCTGAGATTGGAGCAACGGCGGCAACCGCTGCGGAGAAGCCAAATATAACGTGCCCACGGCGTGAGAGCCGAGTAGCCCGCCTTTGCCGAAAAGTAGTGCCTCAATCAGATAGGCTTCGATACTTCCGCAAGGCACGGCGACAAAGGCTCGCTCGGCTGAGGGACCGTTATGATGAATGATCCGGGCGATCGTTTCTTTGCCGGTCCCCGCTTCCCCGGTCAACCAAATGGCAGGGAGGGAACGAGCCGCGAGCCGTACCTGCGATTGCAACCGTTCGGCAGACACACTGCGGCCCGTGAGTCGATCACAGGCGAAACGCTGGGCATGGCGATGACGCAAAGCCGCCAATGCGGCCGGTTCTCGGTATTCCACTCGGGAGGGAGATGAACCCGACACCCGGACGGTCGCCACAATGTTGATGTTTCCCTCACTGTCGGGGATCGGAAGAAACGCAATATCCCACCAGGGCGGCCCACATTCCTGATCCGGCGGCGCACGGCGCACAGTCAAAGCCTGCCCGGCCCAAACTTCGGGCGGTGGAACCAGTGACCGCCACAGCGGTGAGGCGGACTGGCGTTCCACGGAAACGCGGGTTCCCCGCACCTGATCCCAAGGCCGACCCGTGAGTTGTTCCCAGGCCGGGTTCACATACCGTAACCGATGCTGGGAATTGAGGATGAAACACGCCGCTGGACTCGAACGCGCCAGGGTCAGCAACGGGGACACACGACGATGAGGTTGAGGTTCCGCCATGCCCGCCGGATCCCAGACGATTGTTCGGGCGATGCAAGAGATTCTGGCTACACCGTATCAAAAGCATCGACGCGTGGCGAGACGAACCTCATAATGGATTACGGAATCGTGGAATCGCTTTTCCCTTGCGTTGGGTCACACGCCGTTGTAGACTCGGAATTACGCTCCCACCTGGATTGTCTTTTTTCGTGTATGGATTGACCTGCGTCCCTACCTGAATACCGAACACTTCTTCGGGGTTTTACCCATGCTCACACTTCTCGGCCAATCTGTCCGGTACTGCGATGGGATCACCCGCCGATCGGCTCTGAAGATTGGCGCGTTCAGCTTTGGGGCCACGACCTTCACCCTCGCCGATCTCCATCGTGCGGAAGCGGCTGCCCAGGCTGCGAATCCCGATTACTCGGCCTCCCGGCATAAAGCGGTGATTAACATCTTCCTCGGTGGTGGCCCGCCCCATCAAGATCTGTTCGACCTGAAACCCGATGCCCCCAAAGAGATTCGCGGCGAGTTTCAGCCGATCAAAACCAATGTTCCCGGCATGGAGATTAGTGAGGTCTTCCCCCGACTCGCAAAGATCATGGACAAATGTGCCATCATTCGCACGATGGTCGGTGCGAAGGGGGGCCACGATGCCTTTCAATGTATGACGGGATGGGACAATCAATCCCTGGCGGTTCTCGGCGGTCGGCCCAGTCTGGGTTCCGTGGTGAGTCGGGTCTATGGTCCCGTTGACCCCTCGGTGCCGCCATTCGTCGGGTTAGCCGCACCGACGCAGCACGCGCCCTGGAGCGACGCGGGGCAGGCGGGGTTCCTCGGTAGTAGCTACGCGGCTTTCAAGCCCAGCGGCCCCGATTTGG
The DNA here is from genome assembly GCA_026931725.1 of Bacteroidales bacterium. Classification (GTDB taxonomy): domain Bacteria; phylum Planctomycetota; class Planctomycetia; order Gemmatales; family Gemmataceae; genus JAIXLE01. The sequence goes on along the minus strand of JAIXLE010000002.1, from coordinate 24,061 downwards.
CGAACATGCGGCTCAACACGATTAACCAGACACAATTAGGAAATCGGAAACAACTTCTTGCTGGGTTTGATGATCTGCGCCGGGAACTCGATGCGAATGGCAGTTTGACCGCGATGGATGCCCATTCTCAGCGGGCTATGGATGTCCTCTTGTCCAGCAAACTGATTGATGCGCTCGATCTCTCCAAAGAAGACCCACGCATTCGCGGCCAGTACGGCGATGGGAAACCGTACCAGTTCCAGTATGACGGTGCCCCCACGGTCAACGATCAGTTGCTGATGGCCCGCCGGTTGGTGCAAGCCGGGGCGCGTTGTGTCTCGTTGAGTTACGGTCGCTGGGATGCCCATAGTAAAAACTTCGACATGGTCCGCGATCATGGCGGCAAACTCGATCAGTGTCTCTCGGCTCTCATCTTGGATCTCGAACGTCTCGACCTGTTGAACGATGTCTCGGTGGTGGTCTGGGGGGAATTTGGTCGCACGCCGAAGATCAACACCAATGCGGGACGGGATCACTGGCCGCAGGTTTCGTGCGCTCTGCTCGCCGGGGGTGGGATGCGAACCGGCCAAGTGATCGGCAATACCAACCGCCTCGGTGAGTTCGCCAAGGATCGCCCCGTGCCGTTCGCCGATGTGTTCGCCACGTTGTACCACAACCTCGGGTTAAATCCGGAAACCACGACTGTCATGGACCCCACCGGTCGCCCCCAACACCTGACCGAAGGGACGGCCTTGCCCGAACTGATGTGACATCCGCTCCCTTTTTTCGTATCCCTCCAGAACCGAGCGCTTGGCCAAGCTCGGTTCTGGACACACGGAATCGGGCATCATGGTGCGGTTGTTGATGACACTTTGGGAATCCCTGTTCGGCGAAACCGTGCGACGTGTGGAAGCCGAATCCGCAATGTTTCAGCAATCCGCAGCGGGGCAGCAACCCGATACCAAAACGATCACGGTTCTCATCACCGTGGCCGTGTGTCTTACGCTTCAGAATTACACCCAAAGCCCGGAACGGATCATTCCCTTGATGGAATGCCTTGCTGGCCGCGTCGGTGGTGCGGAGGCTTGGGTTCCCAAACTGGAACAATGGGCGAACGATCCCCTGACACGGTTGACGTGGTGGGCGATTGTGGTTTCCTGCACATACACAATCCTACCGTTCCTGGTGATTCGGTACGTCTTCCGAGAGTCACTCCGCGATTATGGTTGGAAACTACGTGGCCTGTTCTCGGGTTGGCAGGTCTATTTGTTGTTCGTAGCCGTCATGGTGCCCCTGGTCGCGCTTTGCTCAGCGGAGCGGGGTTTTCAACAGACGTATCCATTTTTGCCCATCCATTCCGCGGAGAAACTGTACCCACATCTGTTGCGTTGGGAACTGCTGTACGCGATGCAGTTCGTGGCGTTGGAGTTCTTTTTCCGCGGGTTCCTGGTCCACGGCACCAAACACCGATTCGGCATCGATTCGATCTTCGTGATGACGGTGCCATACTGCATGATCCATTTTCAAAAACCGTTCCCGGAATGTGTGGCCTCCATCATTGCGGGGGTAGCGCTTGGGCTGATGAGCTTGAAAACCCGGTCCATCTGGCTCGGCGCGGCTCTGCACATCAGCGTGGCTTGGGGCATGGATTGCGCCTGCTTGATCCGACGTGGGTTCATGATCTAATGGCACCAGGAAGCGGGCCGGATTTTCCGATCTCCCGATAGAGACTCCCGATATTGCCTCCCGGTCGCCGTCCGATAGACTCCCGGCAGACGAACCGATGCCACCCTGATAACATGAACGCGGCAAATCGCGGGTGCCTCCGCGTTTTGCTCCTTGCTTCACGGACAATCCGCCAGACGCGGGCAACCGATGTGCCACCGGGAAGGATGCGATGCCTGATTTGACTCCCCGCCAGATTGTCGCCGAACTCGATCGCTACATCGTCGGTCAGGCGGCCGCGAAAAAGGCTGTCGCCGTGGCCATCCGCAACCGCTGGCGCCGGCAACAACTCGCGCCGGAACTGCGCAAAGACATTACGCCGAAGAACATCATCCTCATCGGTTCCACGGGGGTCGGCAAAACCGAGATCGCCCGCCGACTCGCGCAACTCGTCGGTGCGCCGTTCATCAAGATCGAAGCCACCAAGTTCACCGAGGTTGGCTATGTTGGCCGGGATGTCGAAAGCATCATCCGCGATCTGACCGAATCGGCTGTTGGCATGGTGAAACAACGGCAAAAAGATCAACTCCGCGAAAAAGCCGCGGATCGTGTCACGGAACGGCTCCTGGATCTGCTCGTGCCGTTGCCCAAGACCGCATCATGGGAACCGGAACAGGAGAAAGAAGACAACGAACGCCGGACACGCACCCGTGAGAAAATGCGGGCCAAACTCGTAGCCGGAGAACTCGAAGATCGAACTGTCGAACTGACCGTGGAACAAAAAACCACCCCCGTTCAAATCTTCTCCAACATGGGTATGGAGAACATGGATGTGAACCTGCAAAATATGTTCGATCAGATGATCCCCAAAGCCGCCCAACCCCGCGAGATGACCATCCGCGAAGCGCGGAAATTCCTGCTCGAACAGGAAGCCGAAGCCCTCATCGACCGGGCGACCGTGGCGGAACAGGCGGTCGACCTCGTCGAGAATCACGGCATCGTCTTTCTGGATGAAATCGACAAAGTCTGCGGCACGGAGTCTGGCGGTCGGGGGCCAGACGTTTCCCGGCAAGGCGTTCAACGGGACTTACTACCGATCGTCGAAGGAACGACCGTCAACACGAAACATGGCCCGGTGTCCACCGATCATATTCTGTTCGTGGCAGCCGGGGCGTTTCATGTCTCGAAACCGGCTGACCTGATGCCCGAACTGCAAGGCCGCTTCCCGATCCGGGTGGAACTGACCGACCTGACCCGCGAAGACTTCCTCCGCATTCTCACGGAACCCAAGCACGCTCTCACCAAGCAGTACGCCGAACTGCTGGCCACTGAAGGAATTACGCTCACGTTCACCCCGGATGGCGTGGATGCCATCGCGGATGTGGCCTTCGACCTGAACCGCACCGCGCAGAACATCGGTGCCCGGCGACTGCACACCATCCTGGAACGCGTCGTGGAAGATGTGAGCTTTGAGGGGCCGGACCTGGCCGGGAAGCAAGTCCGCATCGACGCGGCCATCGTCCGGGAGAAAGTCGGCGTGATTGCGAAGAACGAAGATTTGAGCAAATATATCTTGTGAAAGGATGAACGCAATCTCAACCCATGAATGGTGAAATGAGGAATAGCCCCTGTGTGGTCCTGTCGTACAACAGGCGAAAGACTCAAGTGAGCAACCGAGAACACCGAAGAAGAGCAGTCACGAACCAGATGGCGTCGACACAAGTGAGCGGCATGAAAACCAATCTTCAACAGTTCGTACCGGACATGCTGGGCAAGTTGGCAAACATCCAATCCGACATTCCCTCTACCGCAAAAGACCAAGCGAAGATCAGGTTAATCGAAGAGGCAGTACGCACGATCCCGACGAATCACACGATCCACCGAGCCGACGCTCGGGACGTTCGGCTACCCGAAGGTTCCGTTCATTTGGTTCTGACTTCCCCGCCCTACTGGACGTTGAAAGAGTACGAAGACACGGACGGACAACTCGGGCATATTAAAGATTACAACGAGTTTCTCAACGAACTGGATAGGGTATGGGACAACTGTTACTACGCCCTTGTACCCGGTGGACGGTTGATATGCGTTGTCGGGGACGTGTGTTTGTCCCGCCGTAAGAACAAGGGGCGTCATACCGTCGTTCCGCTTCATGCTTCGATCCAAGAACGATGTCGCACCATCGGGTACGACAATCTGGCCCCGATCATCTGGCACAAGATTTCCAACGCCCAGCATGAGGCCGAGGGGAACGGCTCAGGGTTCTTGGGCAAGCCGTATGAACCGAACGCCGTCATCAAGAATGACATCGAGTTTATCTTGATGGAACGGAAACCCGGTGGATACCGCCAACCGACCGAGGCTGAGCGTGTCCTGAGCATCATTTCCGAAGACAACTACCAATGTTGGTTTCAACAGATATGGACCGGACTAACCGGGGCATCGACCCGCAACCACCCAGCACCCTATCCCGTTGAACTGGCAGAACGACTCATCCGCATGTTTAGCTTCGTCGGGGACACGGTATTTGATCCGTTTTGGGGAACCGGGACGACATCCCTCGCCGCGATGACGTGGGGTCGAAACAGCGTCGGCGTGGAAGTTAATCCGAACTACTTGCAATTCGCCAACAAGCGGTTGCACAAGTCCAAGAGTATGTTCGGGAAGACGGAGATCGTCGTAAATGGATAAGCACGATGAACGACTCCGAGCCGCCATCAGTCACTTCTGGAACACCCGTGACAAGCAAGCCGAAAGTCAGGGGCTTGTAACAGGGTTGAAGGACGCAGGGCTTCGCTCTGCCGTGACAGGTGGGAAGCATCTCGACGGCTTCGTTGGCTTGTGCAGGATGATCTTGTTGGAAGCTGGGCTTCCTGATGCCAACGTCTTTTGGTCGAACAAGGTCGAGTTGCCGGGCTATTTCCGGGCCGAGAAGTCGTGGGACTTGCTGGCCGTTGTCGATGGGCATCTTCTGGCCGTGATGGAGTTCAAAGCCCAAGTCGGGCCGTCCTTCGGCAACAACTTCAATAATCGCACCGAGGAAGTTCTGGGCAACGCTACCGACTTGTGGGCGGCATATCGTGAAGGGGCGTTCAAACCCTCGCAACGTCCGTGGTTGGGCTACGTCTTCATACTTGAGGATTGCCCGAAGTCCCAAGCCGCAGTCAGGGTGTCGCAACCCCACTACAAGGTATTCCCTGAGTTCATCGGAGCATCCTACGCCAAGCGATACGAAATACTACTTCTACGTCTTGTGCGAGAACGACTCTACGACTCCGCGAGTTTGATCCTCACGAAGAAGCGCGAAGCCAATACAGGCGAGTATACCTGCCCGTGCGAGGAAATCTCGTTCCTGAATTTCGTCACATCGCTATCGGCACATGCAATGGCATTCGTGAAGATGCGAGAACCCACCTAATCACACTCGCCAAGCTCACACATGGTACTCCGTGGGCTTCTTCCTCAACTCCTCTTGACTACCAGCCTTGAGTCGCAGGTGGACCATACGTTACCGTATCGGAATGGATACCGTTATTCAGCCGAACCCGCCCTCACTTCCTTTGACCGAATCTCACCCGGTCCACGCGGCCTTGTTCGCCGAGATCGTTTTCGATCGGCCGCTCGATCATGCCTACACTTACGCGGTTCCCGAAACGTTGCGTGAGCAGATCGCCGTGGGCAAGCGGGTCCGTGCGCCGTTTGGTCGCGGTGATCGGAGTACCGATGGATTCTGTGTCGGCGTGACCGAACAAATGCCCGATCGAGAAGTCAAATCCATCACGGAAGTTCTGGATGAAGAATCTTTACTCGATGATCCACTCTTGCGTCTGACACGCTGGATGGCGGATTACTACTTGTGCGGCTGGGGGCAGGTGCTGCATGCGGTTGTGCCTGCGGGCGTGCGGGCCAATGCGGGGACGAAATCCGCCGTGTTCGTCGAAGCGGTGCCGCAGGCGGAGTTGCCGAACCCATTACCCACTGTGTCGCCGAAGCAAAAACAGGCACTCGATCGACTCCGCGCGGCCGGTCAACCGTTGGAACAAAGCCAGCTGGGCCGGGAACTCGGCGGCACCGGAGCGATTGCCGGGCTGGTCAGCAAAGGACTCGTCCGCAAGTTCACCGAACGGGTCGAACGGAACGCCGCCACCGAACCCCACGCAGCGGCTGCCGAGCCTACGCCGCAGCGGCCCGAACTCGTACTGAGTGCGGATCAGCAAGCCGCCTGGGAGACGATTCACGCGGGACTACAAACATCGGGTTTCCATGCCTACCTGCTGCACGGCGTGACCGGGAGCGGCAAGACGGAGATTTACCTCCGCGCCATTGAGGAAGTCATTCGGCAAGGGAAAGAAGCCATCGTGCTCGTGCCGGAAATTTCGCTGACTCCGCAAACGATTGAGCGATTCAGCGGGCCGGAGCATTCCGTCGCGGTTCTGCACAGTCATCTCACCAATGCCGAGCGGGGCGGCCATTGGCGGCGGATCGCATCGGGACTGGCACAAATCGTCGTCGGTGCCCGCAGTGCCGTGTTCGCGCCGACCCGCAAACTCGGATTGATCGTGATCGACGAGGAGCATGAAAATAGCTTCAAACAAGAGTCGATACCCCGGTATCACGGGCGTGATGTGGCCGTGATGCGGGCGAGCCTCGCCGGAATTCCGATCATCCTGGGGTCGGCCACGCCGTCGCTCGAAAGCTGGCACAACGCAGCGAAGAAATCGTATACGTTGCTGGAATTGCCGACCCGTGTCGCTAGCCGACCGATGCCCACGGTCAAGCTCGTCGATCTGCGGCACGAACCGAAGACACCCGGCAAACATTTCGCCATCGGCCCGACTCTGGAAATGGCGATGCGTCAGACTTTGAAAGACAACGGACAAGTGATCTTATTGCTCAATCGGCGCGGATACAGTACGCACATCCACTGCCCCGGTTGCGGTCACGTCGCCCAGTGCATCCACTGCGATCTGGCCTTGACGTTCCACCGGGCGAAGGCGGCATTGCTCTGCCATTATTGCGGCTGGGAGTCGGCTCCCGTGTTGCAGTGTGTGCAGTGCGGCCAGGACTCCGTGCGTTACCAGGGACTCGGAACGGAGAAGTTGCAAGTCGAGATTGAAGGGAAGTTCCCGGATCGGGTCGTGCAGCGGATGGACTCGGACACGATGAGCAAGCCCGGCAGCCATCGCCGGGTGCTGGATGCCTTCCGCGAGGGAAAGATTCAGATTCTACTCGGCACACAAATGATCGCCAAGGGGTTAGATTTTCCGAACGTGACCCTGGTGGGGGTGATTAACGCCGATGTGGGCTTGCACATGCCGGACTTCCGCGCAGCCGAACGGACTTTCCAACTGTTAGCTCAGGTTGCCGGGCGAGCCGGACGTGGCGACCGGAACGGCTTGGTGATGGTGCAAACCTTCACCCCGGATCATCCGTGTATCGCGCTGGCCGCGCAGCACGATTATCACAGCTTCGCCCGGCTCGAACTGGCTTTGCGGAAGGAACACGCTTACCCGCCGTATCAGCGGATGGCACGGGTCATCGTCCGCAGTGAGAATCAAGCCGCAGCGGAAGCCTTCGCGGAGACGCTCGCCGGGTCATTCCAGCAAGCCGTGGTTCATTCGACCCGCCGGTTTCCGGCTGCCGCTCCGGTACGGGTACTCGGCCCAGCGGAGTGTCCCGTGTTCAAGCTGAAGGGGTATTATCGTTTCCATTTCCAGCTGCAATCGGACAACAGCGGCTTGCTGCATACGGTTTTGCGGGAAGTGTTGCTCGTCAGCAAGCCGCCGCACGGTGTCGAGTTCCAGGTCGACGTGGACCCGTATTCCATGTTGTAAAAGCCGGTAGTGACTCGACTTCCGTGTTCTTCACCCTCACCCCAACTGGGGATCGTCACCGGCTCGTAGGTCGATCACTTCCAGTTCCACGGAACGCCGTCCGTTCCATTCGTTGATCTTCGGTGTGAACGCCAGACAACAGCGACCGCCGTCCGCCATCAGTTCCTCCAGGCGCTCGCCGTGGCCGAACCCGACCGCGCGCATCTGCGTACCGCCTTGATTCACTCGGAATGATAAGTGGCGTTCCCCCGCACCGATGCGCCGAGGGTCGCCTTCGATTTGCAGCCCAACTGCCAGGAACCGCGGGCGGTGGTTCTCCGCGCCATACGGTTCGAGTTTCTCGATTTCGCGGAGCAGGCCGAACGTCAACGCGGACAACGGCAATTCCGCATCCAACACAAGCCGCGGTGGCGGTGGACCGTTCGGGAAACAGGCGGCGGCGTGGGCCGTGAACCGCTCCCGTAAAGCGTCGATCTGCTCAGGCCGCACCTTCAACCCAGCGGCGGCGGCGTGACCACCGTGACCGACCAGCACCGCATCACACGCCTGCAAAGCCTCATGCAGCGCAAATCCGGGAATCGACCGCCCCGAGCCGGTCGCGGGTTCCCCTTCACCCCGGATGGCGATGATGAGCGTCGGACGGCCATACGTTTCCGTGATGCGGCCCGCCACGATGCCGATGACACCGGGGTGCCATTCGGGTGAAGCTAGCACGATCGCGGGTTGTTCGTGGTATTGAGCCGCTTCGACCATCTCTTTGGCCTGCGCGGTGATTTTGCGTTCCACCGACTGACGATCCGCGTTGAGCTTTTCCAGATACTCCGCCACTTGCTTGGCATGTGCCGTATTCGTGGTGGTGAGCAGATCGACGACCAGCGTGGCACATTCCAGGCGACCGGCGGCGTTGATGCGTGGCCCGAGCCGGAAGCCGACATCCTCCGCGCGAATGACCCCGTTGCTGCCGACCTTGGCCGCGTCGAGCAGGGCACGAATGCCGATGGAAGGCCGGGCCGCCATGCGTTGCAGACCGTGCCGCACCAGGACGCGGTTTTCATCGCGCAGGGGCATCACGTCAGCCACCAGCCCGAGCGCGGCCAAGCCGACCGCGTCGAGCAGGAATTCCCGCAAGGCCGGTGTCACCTTCTCGCCGCCGCTGACCCGCTGCGCCACCGCCCAGGCCAGTTTCAGCGCCACCCCAGCCCCACTCAGTCCGTGGAACGGATACGCCGAACCGGGCAGCCCCGGATGCACCAGCACATCTGCGTTGGGGAGCTGAGCTTTCATCTCATGATGATCGGTGATAATCAGCTCGACACCGAGTCGCCGGGCTTCTTCCGCTTCCTCCAGGCTAGCAATGCCGCAATCAACGGTGATGAACAGTGTCACCCCTTCCGCCGACCGCAGACGCAACGCCTCGGAGTTCAAACCGTAACCATCCTGCAACCGCGCCGGGATGTGGAACAGGACATCGGCCCCTAACCGCTTCAGCAGGGCATACAGAATCGCGGTGCCGGTCGTTCCATCGACATCGTAATCACCGTAGACACAGATTTTCCGCTTCGCGGTGATGGCTTCCGTGATGCGGCGGGCGGCATCGTCCATACCGGGGAGCAGTTGCGGCGGGTGCAGGGAACCGAGCGGCGCATCGAGAAAGCCGCGTGCCTCCTGGGGACGGTGAACACCCCGGTTCAGCAACAGTTGCGAGACGACCGTGGACACACCCGCCTGCTGGGCGAAGCGGTGAATCGCGTCGGGATCGTGCGGCAGCAAGTGCCAGAGTTTCGCGGTTCGAGCCACAATGCTGCCTGGGAAAAGCGTGATTATTGTGCTGGCGCGGAACCATCGTGAGTGATGGCCGCTCGGGGTTCGTGTCCGCGTGCTTCGGGTTCCGCCACACTGGTCACGGGAAGATCCACAGGCTTGGGCACCGTCGCCAGCACAGTGGATGGATGGGTGGGTTCGACTCGTGGAGGCATTTCCACAATCACGGTTGGCGGGGGCAGTGGCTCTCGGGACACCCAGACACGCGGGCCTGTCTGGACCGGAACAAATTCTGATGGATCCGGGGAAACATGGCTCAAGTCGCTGGCTGGTGCCGTCATCACGAGCGGGGGATGGACTGGAGGCGGTGCCGGAGATTCACCGAGCCATACTCCAAAGATCGTCAGCACGACAGCGGCACTTCCTCCCAATCCCGCCCAGGTGATCGGGTGGCCATGATACGGTCGCCGGGGGAAGATGCGGGAAAAGAACCCTGGACGAATCCGATCGCGGACTCCTTCCCGCACCAAGGGATCGGGCGTGGGCAAGCTCTGACCGAGGGCCGCCGCGGATAGACGCAGGGCTTCTTCCAACGCATTCTGGGCTAGCGGATCCGCGGCGACGCGCGCGGCAAACGCGGTGGTGGCTGGCGCGGACAATTCCCCAGCCGCGAAGCGTAACGCGGTGAGCGCCAGTTCTGAGGAAGCCGTGCCAGATGGGCGAGCCGGTTCAAGCACGGTCGCGGCCCTCCCAGAGTTCTCGGAGTCGGCGGAGGCCATCATGCATCCGGGCCAATGCCGTGTTGAGGGGGCAACCGAGTCGCTCGGCGACTTCGCGGAAACGGAGGCCATCGTACACCCGCAGACGGATCACCGCCTGCTGACCTTCAGGAAGCAGCGTCAACAGTTCGTGGACCGCGCGGAGTTCATCGGCCCGATTGGCCTGTGATTCCGGCGCTTCGGCATCATCCGCCACACCCAGCAGCCATTCAGCATCGGCCGCAGTGGGTCGGCGTTTCGCTTGACGGAGTTGGAGCATGGCTTGACGATGCGCGACGGTGAACAACCAGCCACGAAATCCATCCGGGCTGGCATCGCCGCCTTTGCGGAGGGCTTGGACGAAGGTTTCCTGGAGGGCATCTTCCGCCTTGTGATGATCGCGGAGGATGCTGAGCAAAAAGCGGAACACTGGCCCTTCGTACCGGGCGAACAGTACGCCGAGCGCGGCATCCTCGCCAACCCGGAAGCGGGTCACCAGTTCGGAATCGGATACGTCGGCAAGCGGTTGCATCGGCATCACCCCAGGGTCAACGTATCAATCATCTTCGTCATCATCATCATCATCATCATCATCATCTTTGTCCTTGTCTTCTTCGTCTTCGTCTTTTGCGCCGATAGCGGAACCTTCGATTTCGGCGAAACCAGCCAGCACACGGGGATCACGCAACGTGACCAGGGCAAAGATACCCGCCAGTAGCGGCGCGATTCCCAGCACACCGGCGACGATACCCCAGGCATACGAGCCCAGATTCTGCATCTGCGAGGCACCGTAGCAGATCAGGCCGCCATAAATCGCCGCGAAGATACCGATCAGGATGGTTTGCAGGCAATCGACGAATTCTTCATCACTCGGCGGCGCGTCACTGAAGACGATCGGCCAGAATCCGGTGACGATCGCTCCCATTCCCACCAGGAATGTCAACCCGCCTTCCGCGATGAGGAGGTTGCTGGGCATGACCAATAAACTCATCGCCGGGCCACGGGCACTGCGTTTGAACTTGTCTTTGACCTTGTCGAACGTCACTTTATTCGCTTCGGCCAGCTTCTGTTCTTCTTCGGATTCCTCGACAACCGTGTAAGGCGAAGAATCATCGAAATCATCTTCGACATGGGACCGAGCCGGTGGTGGCGGCGGTGGAGGCGGAGCCAGGGGAATTGTTGGAGCGGCCGCAGCAGGCTTGGTCGCAGCGGGCTTGGCCGTGGCAGGCTTGGCTTGAGCCGGTTTCGCCGCTGCCGGGCGTGGGGGCACGAAGACGTAACCGCAGGTCGGGCACTGAATCGGCTCGCCGGGCTTCGGTGGTCCCGCTAACGCCATGCGGGCTTTACAGGTCGGGCTCGGACAGGTGTACTCAACGGGCATAACCCCTCCCGCAGGGCGGCGATGAAACTCACTCACTCATCGTAGCCAGTGCATCCGGTTTCTGCCAGGCGCTGAGTACAGCCGGTTGACCAAGAACCCGCACCTTGTGTTGGCGGGTCGGTTTCCAGCCGACATCCCGCAAGCTATCCCGGAGCGGTTCATACTCGGCCACCAGGAACACACCACGTCCACCGGGCTTGAGAATACGGTCGAATTGCCGTGCCATCTGGCCGTAGAGCGGCCCTACATCTTGCGGAGTCAGCAGTTGCTTGCCGAAGGGTGGATTGGAGACAATCCGATCGACCGTCCCCGCGGCGAGCGGCAATTGGCGGACATCCCAGCGGGCCAGTTGCGCCTGCCCCACACAGGCAAGGTTTTCCCCTGTCACGAAGACCGCGTTCGGGTCGAGATCGCCGCCCAACATGGTGACCTCGCGGGTCTTACGGCGATTGCACAGGTCAATAGCTTCCGCCAGAATCGTCCCCGCGCCGCACATCGGATCCAGCACGGTCATACCGGGACTGATGCCCGCCAGTCGAACCATTGCCGCCGCCACCGTGGGCCGCAGCGAAGCCGGAACGTGGTCGGTTTTGTAGGTCCGGTGCCGCATCGTCCGATCCGTGAGCCGCACGCCACAGACCGCTGTTTTCCCCCGGATCGTCAACCAGACTTCGAGCCAGGCATTCTCTTCCTGTGCGATCAGGCCCGGCGGCACCTTGTTCCGCAGGCCGTCGACAATGGCCTGGTGGGCATCGTACCGTTTGTAGCCGTGTTCCCCCTGCATCTGGCAGACGATGTGGAAGGTCGGCTTCCCTTTAATTTTGGGGCGAATCGCATGATGGATGCGGAAGAGACGACCCCAATCGGGTCGATTCGCGGTCCATTTGCGGAAGTTCACGAGGTCCGGCGGTCGGTACGTCAGAGTATCCGAACCCCAGGCCAGAACAAACAGATCTTCCGTGGTCCGCAGTTTTAAGATGTCCGGGGTGATTTCCGGGAGCTTGAAGACGACCACGCCACGGGAGGTCTTTTTCACCTCGCCACCCAGATCACGGGTGATCTCATCCGCCGCGACGGGTTCGAGCCCCGGTTGGACCATCGCATACAGTGCGGGTACAGTGTGTTCCGTATCAGATTGGCGCTTGCGGGACATCAGACCCAGGGGAGCGGGGGCCAGGGAATCAGTTCAATCGACCATCATAGCAGGTGGACACAGTGCGGAGCATGGGCGAACCCGGTATCCCACCCGGTTCCGGTTGGAAATCCTTGCGGTTTACTTGTAGAATCATCAACAATCGACCACTTGTGGAACCCGGTCATGGCACGCAGTAAATCCAATAAATCCAAGATTGTCGCCTTCAAGGTCGAGGAAGAACTGGCCGAGTTTCTCAACAACCTTCCCAATAAGAGTGATTTTATCCGCAAGGCGATTTTAGCGCAGTTCGGCATGACCTGCCCGCTCTGTACCGGCACCGGCGTGGTGCCACGCGGGATTCACGATCACTACAAGCCTGTGATTGAACGAGAAAATCAGCGACCGTGTGAGAAGTGTAAATCGCCGGTAGAAGTTCCCCTCAATGCCGATGCCGCCCAACCCGACGACCGCAAGCGGTTTGAGCAATTCCTGCACGGCGGCCCGCTGTACTGTTCGCACTGCTACCCTCACGTTCCCGCCTGCGACGATTGCGGCTGGCATGTGGCCATGGAGAAAGTCGCTGAGCATTTCAAATCGGTGCATGCGCATTAGTCCAACATCATCAAGGATTGATATTGTGACGGCTGTTGAGTGACGATTGCGTATGGCGACGGTTGGAAGGACGATCCGTTGTCTGCCGATCTCCATTTCCAACCGCATCCGATCCGATTCTGGTTCTGTTTGGCGGTTCTCCTTGGCGGCTCTCAAGGGTATTTGTCGTCGTTCCATCGTGCCGTGTTCCGGTTTTAGCTGCTGAACATCGCGTTCACCCTCGCTCAGGTGAACCGGGACTACTATAACCACATCATCGTTTCCTGCTCCCGGTTCCTCATTCGGAAATGCCATGAAGATTCACGAATACCAAGCCAAGGAACTGCTCGCCGCGGCGGGTGCCCCCACGCCGAAACATATTGTCGCCCGCTCACCAGAAGAAGCCGGTCGAGCGTTCGAGGAACTCGGCGGCACCGGGGCCATGATTAAAGCCCAAATTCATGCTGGCGGGCGCGGCGCGGGCCAACTCAAAGGCTACGCCGAGAAACTCGGTGGTGTGAAGTTTGCCCCCACGAAGGAAAAAGCCCAAAAACTCGCCGAGGCCATGCTGACGCACGATCTGGTCACGAAACAGACCGGGCCGGAAGGTCAGAAGATCAGCACGCTCATCGTGCAGGCCGACGCGGAACCGGCGAAGGAATACTACCTCGGTATGGTGCTGGATCGCGCGATCGGTCTGCCCGTGATGATGGCCTCCGCTGAGGGCGGTATGGACATCGAGGAAGTCGCGGAGAAGCACCCGGAAAAGATTCTCAAAGTCGCCGTCTCCCCGGAAACCGGACTACTGCCGTTCCAGGCCCAGAAACTCGCCTATGAACTGGGTTTTCCCGCGGATCAAATCGCTGCCGTCGTCAAGGTGATGATGGCTGTCAGTCAGGTCTACTTCAGCAAAGATGCCAGCATCGTCGAAGTCAACCCGCTGGCCGTGACCAAGAAAGGGGAAGTGGTCGTCCTCGATGCCAAGATCGACTTCGACGATAACGCCCTGTTCCGCCACAAGGACGTGCAAGCCCTCCGCGACCTGACCGAAGAGAACCCCACCGAAATCCGGGCCGGGAAGGCGAACCTCAACTACATCCAACTCGACGGTAACATCGGCTGCCTCGTCAACGGGGCCGGGCTGGCGATGGCCACGATGGACATCATCAACTACCACGGTGGCAAACCGGCGAACTTCTTGGATGTCGGCGGCGGGGTCACGGCGGAAGGGGCTATCGAAGCATTCCGTATCATCCTGTCAGACTCCGGCGTAAAAGGCATTCTGGTCAACATCTTCGGCGGTATCGCCAAGTGCGACCTGATCGCCGAGGCGTTGGTGAAAGCGGGCCGGGAAGTCGGCTTCCAAGTGCCCGTGGTCGTGCGTTTGGAAGGCACCAACTCCGCCCGTGCCCGTGAGATTCTCGAAGGCGTGAAGGCCGAATTGCCCATGATCCGCGCCGCGGCCGGTCTGACCGAAGCCGCGAAAATGGTCGTCGAACTGTCGAAGTAAGCAGAGGACACCCTCCCTGGAGATCGGAAACCATGGCCGAAATCTGCACCGCGAAATTGACAGCGGAGGAGTTCTTCGAGTGGCGCTCTCGCCCGGAGAACCAGAATCAGCGATGGGAACTGGAAAACGGGGAGGTTGTCGAAATGCCATCACCAGGTGAGATGCACGGTGTTCTCTGTTTTCTGATCGCTCGGATTTTGGGGAACTACCTGTTTACCCAGGGGAACGGTTACCTTTGTACGAACGACACCGGCTTACTGGTGAGCCGGCAGCCGGACACCGTGCGTGGGCCGGATGTCATGCTGTTTCTCTCCGGGAAACCGTTATCCGCCATGAATCGCGGCTACTCAGAAGGGATACCGGAATTAGTTGTCGAAATCGTCTCACCGTCGGATCGAATGGGGCGGTTGCACACCCGGATCAAACAATATCACCAACGGGGTGTCAAACTCGTATGGGTCGTCTTCCCGGAGGAACGCACCGTCAACGTCTACCGACCGGATGAATTTCCCAAAGACCTGGAAGAAGCTGATGAACTGACCGGCAACGGTGTGCTACCGGACTTCCGTTGCCGGGTGGCGGATCTGTTCGCACTACCAGGGCAGACTCAACAGGCACCGAACCCCTAAGCGAAACCGAAACTCCTACTGTGCGTTTGCTCCGAGGAACATGATGGACTTGGCACGGATCGTACAACGCGGTAACTGGGCCGTACTGCTGGCTCTGACAACAGCTTTGGGTTGTGGAAGCCCACCCGACCCGACCGGGAAGAAACCACCACCACCCGAGAAAAAGCCGGAAACGCCCGTTGCCACACGCAAAACGGAAACCGCCACGACCAACCGCACGGCTGAGCAGTTCGCAGCGGCGTTCCTGGCCACGGTGCAAGCCGGAACCGCCACGCCTGACGCACTCTCCACCCCGTTCCGTTCCCTCATCGCGGAGCCCGTTCTCGAAGCCGATCACGCTGCGGGATATTCGCACGCGGAGGCGGAGAAATGGCTCAAACAGTACGCCAGTCAATCGTTCCGACTGGAATCAAAGCCCGTCTTCAGCACCGCCGATGCGACCGGGTTCCGCGGAACGGTTGGCCAATCATCCTTCTCTCTGCGTGTGGTCAAAACAGCTACAGGTTGGGTGGTCGACTGGTTCGCTCCCTGCGGCCCAGTCGGCGTTTCCCTTCCCACGAACAGTGCGGAGAGCTTCGCTGCCGCGGCATTCCTCGATGCGGTCGTCTCGAAATCCGAACGATTTGTGGAAGGAATGCTGACCTCAGCCGGGAAATCTCGGGAAGCGCCGCCCTTCGCATCGGATAAGGCCCGCGGCTACAACCGAGGAGTTCTCCAACGGCGAATCGAGGCGTTTCGGGGAGGAGCCAGCAGTTACAGCCTCGCGGCGATCACCGGCGACACCGTCACCGGCACTCTGGGCGATAAGCCGTTCACACTGAAACTCAGCCAAGGCATCGCACCCGGCCAGTGGCTCGTGGATACCTTTGAAAAGAAGTAAAACCGATGCCAGATTCTGACTCGATGGCCGCGTTCTACCAAGATTCGGGACTGAAGCCGCTCAACCCCACTTGGGCGAAGCTAGAAATCCTCTTGGGCCTCGCCGCCATTGGAGTCTCCTTGTTTTATGCCCGTGAGATGATGGAGACGCTGGAGCCGCTCTTTGGCTTTGGGGGAAAGCTGTCTCCGCTCGTGCTCTTTGTCCTGGGTTCGTATCTCACAATGGCCGGGCAGCGTAGTCACCTGTATCAATCCAATAACCGCCTCGTAGCCTACCTCGCGGTCGTCATTCGTTCGCAGCACTCAGACGGGGACCGTTCATGAGCATTCTGGTTGATAGCAATACCAAAGTCATCACCCAAGGGATCACCGGCTCGGCTGGCTCCTTTCATACCGACCAATGTCTAGCCTATGGCAGCAACTTCGTCGGTGGTGTCACTCCGAAGAAGGGGGGCACCACCTGGACCGGCAAAGACAGCGGAAAATCGCTGCCCGTGTTCAACACCGTGTCCGAAGCCGTCAAAGCCACCGGCGCGAACGCCACGATGATTTTCGTGCCCGCCGCCGGGGCTGCGGATGCCATCATGGAAGCCGCCGATGCGGGGATTCAACTCATCATCGCCATCACGGAAGGAATTCCCGTCCTGGACATGGCGAAAGCCAAGCGGTTCGTGCAAGCCAAACCGGGAGCCCGGCTCATCGGGCCGAACTGTCCGGGGGTCATTACGCCGGGGCAGTGCAAGATCGGCATCATGCCGGGTTACATTCACACGCCCGTCAAACCGGGTGGTAAGGGGATCGGCATCATTAGCCGTTCCGGTACGCTGACCTATGAGGCCGTCTTCCAGCTGACCGGCATGGGCTACGCGCAAAGCACCTGTGTCGGCATCGGTGGCGATCCGATCATCGGGACGAATCAAATCGACTGCCTGAAGCTGTTCCAAGAAGACCCCGGCACCGAAGCCATCCTCATGATTGGCGAAATCGGTGGGACAGCGGAAGAAACGGCGGCTGCGTACATTGCCGAGCATGTGACCAAGCCGGTCGCCGCGTTCATTGCCGGTCAGACGGCTCCGCCGGGTCGCCGAATGGGCCATGCGGGTGCGATTATCTCTGGAGGCAGTGGTTCCGCCGCCGACAAGATTGCCGCGTTGAAGAAGGCCGGAATCGAAGTCGCCCCCACGCCGGCTGACTTGGGTATCACGGTGCAGAAGGCCATCGCCGCCAAGAAGTAAGATCGCACGCCCGGATCCGCCGAGATCCATTGCGGGTTGTGGATAGAATGGGCAAGCTGGCTTCTATCCACAGCTTCGATCTGGTCCGACGATTCTCACTTCAATCACATTCTGGCCGTGGGCGGTTCGACCAGTGCGGGACAGGTTCTCCGGCCACGACCACCCCTTTTTCATTCCAGCCTAACCCGGCCTGTACTGTTCCCGCTGTGTATCGCAACGTCAGGCCACAACGACGACGTGGACCAGGGTTCGCTTCAGAACCGTGCAACAACAAATCGGAATGAATGGATGCGTACCCCGCCGGGAGTTCCACATACACAGGCTCGCCATAGCGGTCGATGTCCGGCACGGTCTGATTCAGTACGTTCGCTTCATCGGTTTCGCTGAGCTGATAGGTGAGGTGCCCGAGCGTGTGTGTACCCGCGAGGAACCGCATACAACCATTGCCTCGGTCGGCATCGTCGATGGCAAGCCACACGGTCACCGCCCGAGCTGGCGTGAGCGGCCAGTAACTGGCATCCTGATGCCAGGAAACGACCTTTCCATCTCCTGGCATCTTGCAGAAGAAGTGCGAACCCCAGCCGATCACGGACGGGCCGAGCAAATCGGTCACCAGCGTCACGAGACGCGGATGGGTCAGCATGTCCCAGACGCGACCGTGCCGCAGATGCGCGGTACTGATGGAGTAGCTGTCTTTCCCCTCCGCCGTGTACTGGGCCAGTAATGTGTCAAAATACACTCGCAAATCCGCGATTTCCGTTGGTGTCAAGATCGGAAACGGCATCAGATAGCCGTACTGGTTGAATTGTCGGATCTGTTCCGGTGTTAAAATGCGTGGTGTGAGGTTCACGATCGGTGGAAACCGCAAATCACGCGGTATCTGGGTCAGTTCTTCCGTGGCCGGGAGGGCGGGAAAGCTGGTCGGTTGCATGATGGCCTCTGAAGATAGCAGAGTCGATCACCCTGTGCTGATGCCTGCATTATAATCGAGATCGGTATGACTGAGCGTGTATCTGTGCGTCCTGTGACGGTGCCAGAATTCCGGGCGGCGAAAGCGCGAGCGGAACGGTTGGTTGTCGTCACCGCGTATGATTTCCCATCGGCCCAACTCGCCGATGCTGCGGAAGTCGATGCGATCCTCGTCGGGGATTCGCTGGGCACCGTGGTTCAAGGGCACGCGAACACGATTCCAGTGACTCTGGGCCAAATGGCGTATCACACCGAGATGGTCGCCCGAGCGACTCGGCGGGCACTCGTCATCGCGGATCTTCCTTTTGGCAGCTATCAGGAATCGTCTCGGCAAGCGGTACGCAGCGCGATTCGTCTACTCAAAGCCGGAGCCGCCGCGGTGAAGATCGAAGGCGGAGCCCGTATGGCCGCGACGCTCGCCGCGTTGGTGCGGGCTGATATTCCCGTCATGGGGCACGTCGGGCTGACCCCGCAGTCCGTGCATCAGATGGGCGGGTTCAAGGTTCAACGCGCTCAGGAAACGATTCTGGCCGACGCACAAGCCGTGACCGATGCGGGAGCATTCGCGCTGGTGATCGAAGGAGTGCCTGCCACGATTGGTCAGGCCGTGACCGCGGCAATCCCGGTGCCGACCATCGGAATCGGAGCGGGGCCAGATTGTGATGGGCAAGTGCTGGTCTGGCATGATCTGCTCGGATTATTCGATGCGTTTCGACCCAAGTTCGTCAAACAGTATGCGAATCTGGGGGATCTCACCCGAGAAGCCTTGCAACAGTTTCGGGATGAAGTCCGCGAGGGGCGGTTTCCCGGCCCGGAACACTCGTTCAAGTGAAGTCGAAAGGGAGCACTTGGGGCTTTGCGGCCGAAGAGAGGCCGGGGAATCCGCAGAATCGGTAATCGGAACCGCGTTGCCATGCGATTCCAGAATAACTTGGCATCGCCTGGGCTTGTCTGCATACTAGAGTAAATTGGTAGGCAATCGCATAATCGGCCCACCGCGTAGATTCGGCATGATGTCAGTTCGCCCGCCCCGGAATACGTCGATGGATACGCAGTGGATAGACCGAGCTTGCTGTCGCGGATGATAGAGCCCTTGGGGCACGAGGTTGCAACGGTGCGGGTACTCGAATCCTTCCGAACAGTTCTCTCCCTGGCGTTCTCGCCCGATGGCCGTACCCTGGCCTCCGCGGGTTGGCAACACGTTTCGCTGTGGAATCTCCGCACAGGCAAGGAATATCCCTTTCAGCAGATGGCAACGGGCGGCTACTGTCAGGCACTCCGATTCTCCACGAATGGCACTTATCTCGCTTGGCTGGCCCAACGGCAGAACTCGACCGGCTTTGAAATGCGGTTGGGCACCTGCAATCCGCCACGCCAATTCCCGGACCTGAATTTCAAGCGGGCCAGTGGCAAAACCTGGCGACTGGGTTCCACGCCTGGGGACTTCCTGCGGGATGATCTCCTCATTGCCACGGATCAATCCGCCGTGTTCATCGTGGGCTCGAAAGTGCCGATTCCTTTGGTCCGCTGGAATGAAGTGGACGATCAGGCCCATCTGTTGGCCGTGCGGATCGGGGCCACGGAAGTCGTCGTTGCCGATCGGGGTGGGCTTAAGTTTCTCAATACTACGGGTTGGTCGCCAGCGGGGGAGGTCGAACTCGATACACGGGCTGTGCATCTCGGAATCGACCCAAACGGTCGGGTTGCCGCTGTGACGGAAACCGGGCACCTCGTCGTCACGGACACGATCCGCCCGGCTCTGGCATTCGAGGATCGCCGGGTACGCTACCGGGTTGCCCAATTCACGAATAACGGCAAATTATTGGTAACAGGCGAATTTGACGGGGAAGTTATCATCTTCGATACGACGACCTGGGAAGAGCGGAAACGGTTCACGCCCGGCATCGGCGGCGTGGAAGCGTTAGCCGTGTCGCACGATGGCTACACCGCGGCCGTGGCGGGTTTCTGCGGTGAGATTGCTGTCTTCGATCTGGATGACTGATATACGAACCTGCTGAGATGGTCTGATTGGGAAATGGAGAGGAACACAACCGGCAAGCGCCGATCTTGCGACACGCACATCGGGTTGGGCATGACATGCCCGACATGCCCAGGCGAGAGACGCTTCCGACCGTGCCGCCTGCGTATTCGTGATAATTTCTGAAACCCAACACGCACACGCACAGTATCCACCCACGAACGTCACACCGTCGTCGTTCGGAGGGATAGTATGTTTTTCACCCGTCTTGGCGCGATCACCGCAGCCTGGCTGATCGGGCTGACCGTTCCGGTGCAAGCCGATACGCACAATCTGCTGAAGGGAATGCCCGCGGTCGATCAGGGACCGCTGTTGCTGCTCGTGGTCGAGCAACCGCGTCAGTTGGCGGAAGCCGGGCGGAATCTCGCCGCGTACCGATCGGCCACGCAATCTTTGCCCATCGTGCAAGAAATCCTGGAAACCACGCGTGTTCGACAGTTCTATCAGCTGGTTCACTATGCGGAACAGGAACTCGGGGCCGAATGGCCGACCCTGCTCGACCAGATCGCGGGCGGTGGTATCGCCATTGGCACCATCGCCGGGCCGGATCAACCGCCGGTCTTGCTGTTGGCTCAGGGGACGGAAGAGTCGGCGGTGCGAGCCGGGTATCAGCTCCTGTTGCGGATCATCGAAGGCGAAGCGACCCGGCGAGGGCAACCCGCATTGCGGAAGGCTCAGTATCGCGGCATCGCCACTCAGCACATCGGCGAGGGGTTTCATGCGGCGTGTGTCGGAACAAAAATCTATCTCGCCAATCAGGAAGCCGCCCTGCACGCCGGGTTGAATACGCAGGTGTCCCGCAAACCCGTGCGGACACTCGCGGATCTCCCCGGTCCCACCGCGGCTCGCCAACTGATCGGCGGTGAACCGTTTGCCTGGCTTTGGTTCGATTTTGCCAAGGTGAAGGCGAGCAAACAAGCCAAGGACTTCTTCGAGAATAGCCGGAAAGACATTTTCCAGAACCTACTCTTCGGCAGCACCGCGGATGCCCTGCGGCGATCCGAGTATCTCGCGTTGGGGCTGTCGCCAACTCCGACCGGCTACGCCGTGGAGTTGAAATTGCCTGCGGCCCGTGCGGACCTGCCCGTGGGCTCAACCTTGCACGTCCCCCAAGAACCGAAGCCGGGTAGTTTGCCGTTGCTCATGCCGAACGGGGTGCTGTACAGCCAGAGCTTTTACCTGGATTTCGGCGAACTTTGGCGGAAACGCGAACAGATCATCAATCCGCAGCAACGCAAACAGGTGGAAAAAGGACTCGCGGATGCGTCCCGGTTCGTGCCGAACACCAGCTTGCCGGAGATGCTGGAAACCTCGGGGCCGTATCACCGTTTCGTTGTGGTGAATCGGCCTGAGAAACTGTATGCGACCGAGGCGGGCCTACCGATCCCGGCGATGGCCTATGTGATGTCCGGTTGCGGTCAGACATTCGGCCCCACCGTGGCGGCGGGTTTTCGTGCGGCGGCCCTGTTGGTGAGCCTCCAAAATGGCTTGAAAATGACGGAGGAAACGATCGACGGTGTTTCCGTGGTGTCGTACCGCTTCCCGGAAAACCGGCCATTCCTCAACGATGATGCCAACATTCGGTTTTCGTTCGTTCCCTGCTTTGCCACAGTGGGAGATACATTCATCGTGTCCAGCCATCCGGGGTTGCTGAAGGATTTACTTTCCGAGTTGAAGAAGCCGGCTGCACCTCAGTCTGAGACTGCGGCGGTCTGGCGGGGTCGAGCATTCGCCCAGGGTGGAGCGGAGTTTATACGCACCCATCCCGATCAGACCATCACGGCGACGATCCTCAACACGGGTGTCGGCCTTCAGGAAGCACGGCAGCAAGTCGATGCGCTCGTCGCTTGGCTGCGCACGCTGGGCCAGTATGAACTGAGCCTCGATCACGGTCAGAAGGCGTTTACATTGCGGTTTGAGTGGTCCATTTCTTCCCCCTCAGCCAAGGAGATGCGATGACACCGCGCACCGCCTGGGAACCGTACCGACCCTCGGACGAGAACCCCTGGAACCTGCAGAAAGTCGGCCACCTGTACCGCCGTGCGGGCTTCGGAGCCACATTCGCGGAACTGCAACAGGGATTGGCCGATGGACCCGAAAAGACCATCGACCGATTGCTGCAAGGCGGCCCACACGACCCGGACTTCGAGGCAACATCCGCGTTCATGGCCTCGGAACGCAGTTTGCCGATCGGGTCGAACGTGACGCAACTCGCCGCGTGGTGGCTCGCCCGGATGTTGCGGAACCCGCATCCGCTCCGTGAGAAACTGGCCCTGTTCTGGCACAATCACTTCGCCACGAGTCAGGCCAAGGTCAACAACATCCGCCACATGCTCGGACAGTATCGATTGCTGTACGAACACGCCCTCGGGGACTTCCGCGTCTTGCTGCGGCAGATGTCCACGGACCCAGCCATGATGATCTGGCTCGACACCGTCCGCAGCAAACGGGGGATGCCGAACGAGAACTACGCACGGGAACTGATGGAGTTGTTCTCTCTCGGTATCGGTCACTACAGCGAAACGGACATCCGGGAAGCGGCCAAGGCGTTTACCGGCTACACGATCCGGGCGGGCAAGTCGCAGTTTGACCGGCAGCAGCACGATGCCAGCGCGAAAACCGTCCTCGGTCAGACGGGGAACTGGCAAGCCGACGATATCGTCCGAATCTGCTTGGATCAACCCGCGTGCCCGCGGTTCATCGCCGGGAAACTGTACCGTTATCTCGTCTCGGAATCGGAACCACCTGCCGAGGAGATTCTGCAACCGCTCGCGGATGTGTACCGGCAATCGCAGTTCCACACCTTGAAACTGGTGGAAACGATCTTGCGATCGAATTGGTTTTTCTCACCGGCGGCGTATCGGCAGAAGGTGAAAAGCCCGGTCGAATTCGCCATCGGAATCGTGCGTGGCTTGGAAGGAAATGCCGGGCCGCTGCCGTTGGCGGATGCACTGGCGACGTTGGGGCAGGTACTGTTCGCGCCGCCATCGGTGAAAGGATGGGACGGCGGCCCGGCCTGGTTGAACGGGCAGACGCTGCTCTTTCGCCAGAACCTCGCTTTGGCGCTGACTTCCACGGAGGACAACCAGTTCCGGGGTCGGTGTGATCCGGTCACGGTGCTGCGTCGGCATGAGCGAGCCACGGATGCTGATGTGGTGGATTTCTTCTTGACGGTCTTTTTGCAAAACGATGTCACCGGAGAAGTCCGCACGCGACTGTTGGAGTACGCGCAAACGTCCCGCACAGTTCGGGTGCCGGTTTACTGGACCGCCGCCGACACGGAAGCCCACCGGCTGCGGACCCTGGCTCATCTCACCCTGACACTCCCCGAATTCCAGCTGGGATAATTTTTTCCTGGAGAAGACCATGTCGCATCGTCGTGATTTTCTGGCGACCTCCACGCTGCTCGGTTTCGGGGCGAGCGTCCCCGCGTTCCTGGGCCGTTCCGCGCTGGCAGCCCCAGCGGTTGGCACCCGTGGAGCCAAGGATACCGTTCTCATCGTGGTCCAACTGACCGGCGGGAACGATGGTTTGAACACCGTCATTCCGTTTGCCGACCCGACGTACAAGAAACTCCGTCCCACGATTGGCATTGCGCCGGACGCGGTGAAAAAGCTCGACAAACAGGTTGGCTTGCATCCCGCGATGGCCGATCTCGCGGGACTGCACGAAGCGGGGCAACTCTGCACCGTGCAGGCGG
>JAIXLE010000035.1 GCA_026931725.1 Bacteroidales bacterium | reverse complement strand
GTGTGGGCCACGAGATCGCTGACCGGACCCGTGACATTCCACTGTCGCAGACCGTTGAAACCGCCGTCCCGGTACGCGGCCACAGATCGTTGGACGGTGGCCCGCCCCAGTTCCGCGACCTCAGCGGCCTTCGCCCGAGTGAGTCCACAATGGAGTAGCCAGAGGACGAGCATTTTGCGACGCACGTGGGCCTCGGGGTGGTCCTCCAGCTCGGCCTGGACAATCGCTCGTTCTGCATCCGAGAGTTTTACGCGAAACCGAGCCATCTCTTCTTCTCATGGTTCAGTCGGATATTATAGGAGCCGAGATACCAAACGGCTCATCGCTGGCCGGGATGAGTATATCATCAGGCGCGGAATGCGACCGCTCGCAAGTCGCATCGAAAACGAAAGCGTGAAATGCAAACGCGCTGTAGTGTTACCCGTATAGTCCGTCGCCCCAAAATTTCCCACCCAAGTCCAAGATGCTCACTCGATGCTGGGAAGCTGGTGTGGTGATCAGAAAATGGTAGCATCAGGCTCGACGACTGGGTAACATACGCGATTGCCACCCACGACGAGATGCCCCGATGAACGAGCCTAAGCCTCGCCCGACCGATGTCACCAACGACATCAATGGCACCCGTAGCTTCGATCTCGAACCGTCCGCCAAAGCCAATTGCCAGCCGTGTCCGCCCAAGCCGATGCCGCCCTCGCCGGACATTCCCGTGCCGCCGGAGTTGGCCGATCATCCGCGCTACAAGGTGCTGCGGCCGCTCGGCAGAGGCGGCATGGGGGCCGTTTTCCTCGCCGAACATCGAGCGATGGGCCGCACGGTCGCGCTCAAGACCATCAACCCGGCTCTGCTCGCAGGACAGGAAACGGCGTTGCTTCGCTTCCAACAAGAGGTACGAGCGGCGGCCTCGCTCAACCATCCGAACATCGTGCAGGCGTATGATGCCGATCAGGCAGGCAACACGCACTTCCTCGTGATGGAATACGTCGATGGCATGGACCTCATGACGTTTCTGCGACGCAAAGGGCCGCTTCCCATCCAGCACGCTTGCTTGTTTGTCCGGCAGGCAGCCTTGGGCCTCCAGCACGCGCACGAGAAGGGGATGGTTCACCGCGACATCAAGCCGCAGAACCTCATGCTCACCCGCAAGGGTCAAGTGAAGGTACTCGACTTCGGCCTGGCTCGCTTTGCGACGGGGCAGGCCACCGAGGCCGGTGACGAGGGGCTGACGAATACGGGTGTCGTCATGGGTTCGGCCGACTTCATTGCGCCGGAACAGGTGCGCAATGCCAAGCACGCCGACATCCGTGCCGACATCTACAGCTTGGGTTGCACGCTCTACACGCTACTGACGGGCAAGACACCGTTCGCGGGCGGTGAGTCCGTCATGGACAAGATGTTCCGCCATCTCACAGATACCCCGGAGCCATTGGAGATGTTGCGGTCGGAGGTACCGGCGGAGTTAGTGGCGATCGTGGCGCGGATGATGGAGAAGGAACCGGCCAAGCGTTACGAACGGCCGATGGATGTCGTCACGGCCCTGATGCCGTTCGCTCGGCCGAACGGCATAGCGACACTGCCGTTGATCCCGCCCCAGGCGGGTTCGTCGGGCACGATTCCTGTGCGGAATGATGATCCCCAAGCCGAGTTCGCGGATCTGCTCACGGAACCGGCCAACGTGTCGAACAAGCCGATACTGACAAAAATCGGGGGCCGAAAGACGCTGTTGTGGGGCAGTGTGATCGGGTTGACGGCGGCGGTGATGCTGGCGGGTGTGGTCATCATCAAGGGCAAAGACGGTGCCGAAACCAAGATCGACGTGCCAGATGATGCGACCGTTGAAGTGAAGATGGATAACAAAACGGTTGTGAAAGTGGAGACGGCAGCGAAGCCGCACACCAAACCGCCGACACCGATTCCCCAGGTTGACGAGAAACCACTGACGTTCGAGGAGCGGCTTCGGCGTGCCAGAGAGGCCCAGAATACCAAGCAATGGCAAACGATAGTAGATGAAGCAGATGCGGCTCTCAAGATCGAACCTTGGAATACGGAATCGCTGTACCTCCGTGGATATGGGTTATCCACCGTATTTCATTATGCTACTGCATTGGCTGATATTGAGATAGCCTCTCTGCTGGCACCGCAAGATCCCAGGATTTCGCATCGGCGAGTCCTTTGCCTAGTCTCGCTCCATGATTACGTCCAAGCGATTCAGGAAGCGGATCGGGGATTAGCTTTAGATGGACCCACCCACCAGCGGTTGGACATCTTGGTCATGAGAGGTCTTGCGTTATCTCGCCTCGGGGAATATGCCCGTGCATTGGAGGATCTGGATGAGTGCATCCACGCCAACCCTCAGTGGGCTGTTGCGTATGCATTCAGAGCACCGATCCACGATCGATTAGGTCACCCCGAACTCGCGGCAGCAGATCGGGCAAAGGCGGATCAATTCGACTTGTCCCAAGGTCGGAGCAGCCTTCCTGACCCACCCGGTGAATTGATCGTCAGCCCCGATGGCCAGGGCGATCACCCCAGCCTTACCGCTGCCGTGAAGGCCGCCAAGTCGGGCACGATCATTCGCCTCAAGCCGGGAAAGTACACCGAACCGACGAGTGTCGAGATCAAGACGAACCTGACGATCATCGGAGACGGGGAACCGGGAAGCGTGACGCTGGAGTTTCCTGTATCGCCTCGCGGTGGGGGACTTGTCTTGATGACCGGACGAGTCGTCCTGCGGAATCTGGTCGTGCGAAACGAGAAGGGCATGGCGATCTGGGGCAAATCTGAAGGTGATCATCTCATCGAGAATTGCAGCCTGATTGCAGCATCTCTGGACAAGACAACACAGAATACCGTGATCCTGGAGAAAGGTGCGTCTGTTGTGATCCGTGGTTGTCGATTCGACGGCCATCCTATGGGCTATCGCCTCCATCTCCATGTAGGGAGTTCGGCTGTCGTGGAGAACTCCGAGTTCAAGGGAGGGGGGCGGGGTTGGGGTTCGGTGGCCGTCCATGGAGCTCGACTCCTCATGCGGAACAGCCAGATCACGGGTTCAGAACGGGATGGCATGACCATTGCCAATGGCGGGATTGCCTACCTCATGGCTTGTGAGATTACGGGCAACATAAGAAATGGCTTGCATATCGTTGATGCACGGTTGACGGTCACGAAGGGCCGAATCTCGCACAATGGCCAGTATGGTATCGCATTGGTCAGTGGAAAAATCGATCTGATTGGCGTTGACCTCACGGGCAACAAGGCTGGTTCCATGTCCCGCGGCATGGGCGAACTCGAACTCAAGGACTGCAAAGAGTAGGTGCCGATTGCGGTCCACTGCATTGGGCAACCGTTCAACTCTACTCCATACGGCCCAGAATGAGAGTTTTGCCATCTCGGTTCCTTTTAGGTCTCCGGTAAGTGATAACCCAAATATTTCACCTGTCCACTCCGTGAAGGGCTGGCGCATCGGCATAATGTCTGGTA
>JAIXLE010000030.1 GCA_026931725.1 Bacteroidales bacterium | reverse complement strand
GCCCAGTGTTCCTCGGGGACTTCGCGGCCGGGGGTGTGCTGGCTGGTGCGGGGTTCCATCGCGTCGAGTTCGGCGAGCGCGGTTTGACGAGCAGTCGTGTCCGGGGCGGCGTGCTTCAGGACCAACTGTTTGACCAGATCGGGCCGTTCGAGCACCACACAACCCCGCGTAGCGTTCGCGGATACCGTGCGGAAGTCCGCCAAAAACTCTGATTGCGTCATCACATCATAAATGCTGCGGGAATCGTACACGGACTCCTTGGCAAACTGGATAATCGGGCACGGCTCAATGCCGCCAGTCGGGCCGATATGATGGCTCACGCCGGTCGCCATCGGACAGAGAGCTTCGCCGCGATCGTCCCAGTACGGGTCCACAATCGCAATCGGCAAGCGGGACCGCATCGTGACGACGAACTTCCGCACTTGCACAATTTGATCCGGTGTCAGGGCCAGTTCCACGGTCGGTTTCGGGCCGACGGGGCGATAGGTGTGGAACCAAGCGTAATGCACGCCCATGTCAATCAGCTTACGAAGCCACTGTTCGGTCAGAAGATCATCAATGTTCGAGCGGCAAACGCTAGTAGCGACACCGATGATAATGCCGTGCTTCCGGCAATTCTCGATCCCGGCGAGTGTCTTGCGGAGAACCTCATTCCGGCCACGGCGTTCGTCACTGACCAGTTCCGTGCCCTCGACGCTAATGAGCGGGGTGACGTTTCCCGCTTGATTCAACCGTCGAGCGACTTTCGGCGTGATGAACTGACCGTTCGTGAAGACTTGAAAGTAGCAATCCGGGTGGGCATCGAACACATCCAGCAAGTCCGGGTGCATGAACGGTTCGCCGCCGAGAATGCCGAAGTAACTGTTTCCGTGGCGTTTGGCATCGCGGATGGTGCGGTTGAGTGTGGCCTTGTCGATCATCGACCGCGGCGAGGCGACATCGACCCAGCACCCCTGACAGCGGAGGTTGCAGCTGTTGATAACGCTGATGAACAGGAACGGCGGGAAGTGGATGCCGCGGCGCAACCGGGCTTTGTAGCGTTCCACGGACAGCATGCCCTTGAGCCCGAAGTTCAGGCCGAACTTGATGAGGAGCCGGGGCTCCACCTCGGTCAGCATCCGTTTCGCCAGTCCGAATATCATAGGTCACTCAAATGATGAGCCACGAAGTCAAACCCCACCGCGATCGTGTGATTCCCGCTACTCGCCGTGCGTTCCGTCTAGCGGCTTTGTCCGGCTAGCATGGCCTCGGCTTTCGCCTGGGCGGCCTCGGCTTTCGCCTTGATCTCGTCCAGACTCGGCAACGAGGCGAACACTTCCGCGGGGATGTCCAGTTGCTCGCCGAGCTTGGTCAGGCACTTTTGCCGTTCGAGCAGCGCCTTATCAGAATCGCGTTCCTTGCTGAAACGGGATTTGAACTTGGCGGAACGGTCCCGCAGCGCCTGGTAAATGTCCCCACCGAGCAGCGAGGAGATGTCGACTTTCATGCTCTCGCGGCGGACATCATCATCGGAAACCACGTCACCGTTGATCGGGCCGTGGCGGTATTTCGGGAACAGAATCGCCACTTCGGGGCAGACCCGTGAGCAAGCCGGGCAATCGGTCTTACACTTGTTTTGGTTTTGAACCTGAATGCGTTTCTCGCTGTCGACACCGTACACGTCGAACAAGCAGAACGAGAGGCACTGCATACAGTTGGTGCAGCGGTCGTAGTCGATGACCGGGAACCACGGCTTCCAGGTGCCGGGCTTCGGCAATTGCGTAGCCTCGCGGAGGGTTTCGACTTGCGCGAGTAACTCGGCGGCGGTCTGATCGGCGACGGTGCGGAAGTGGACCGTCACGGGGCCGCCCTGAGCATCGGGTTGAGCATCGAGCGTGTCCGGCTGGGCTTCGGTGAATCGGCCCAGCACCACGAGGGTGCCGGACTGCATCGGGCTGACGTTTCCACCCGCTCGCACCACCGAGGTCGCATACCCGGACTTGAGCAGGCCGGTGAGCAGTTCCGAACGCAGGGCGTTGGGCATCGGTTCCGCGCCGGTGCCTTCAAACAGCACGACACGAAATGCTCCAGCGGTCGGGGGCGCGGCCACGGTCGGCAGAGGGAGCGCACTCATTCTGATTCTTCCTCCGACGTTGAGGTTTCCATTTCTCCGCGCAGCTGGGCCATGATGGCTTCGGCGGTATCAGTTCGCATGTTCAAAATAGCGACCCCGTCCGCAGGTAACGGCGTGTTCGCGGCGGAGAATAGCCACTTCACGGCCCGCGGGTAGCAGGCGACAATTTTGAGCGGTTCATCGCTGCTGATCAGATCCGGCAAGCTCGGGTCTTTGCGGGCGGAGAGTTCGCACAGGTCCGGGACCGCGTCAAAGGGGATGCCGGACTCCGCGAGTTGCCGTAGCACTTCTTCCTTGACGGCTTTTGGCACGACATTCGCGTAGGTGCAGTGGCAGTACAGAACACGGAGCGGGAGAGTCATGGGGAAATCTGGGTGTCTTTCAGGCCTGGGCCATACGGTGAGTCGGAACGGGGCGACCAGGGCGGAACGCCTCGGCATGAACGACATCGGCATCTATACCCGCCCTGGCCGATGTTTCTTTCACGGATTCTAGGGCGAACTCTCGAAGACGCTCAGGATCGCCTTCGGCCCGGAGGTTCACGATGAGTTCCCCGACTTCCAGCGGTTCCTGCAAGCGGTGCGAGAACTCGACCCGGCCATCCGTGCGGACCAGATTGACCACGGCCAAGTCCGCTCCTTCGTCGGGGGCCAGTGTCATCTTCAGATGGGCGACTTCGGTTTGATCGACCTGGAGTCGCTGGTGCAAATGGGCCGCGAACAGTTCCAGGTAGGCATTACCATCAAAGGGGACCGCCTCGGTGGTGAGCGTCGCGGTGAAGTTGACCCAGCCGAGCAGGGCTTCTCCATCGGCATAAGTCTCGTAATCCACATCCATGACGGGTTCGGTCCCCAGATCACGGGCGGCAATCGCATCGACCCAGGCGGTGAAGTTCTCGCCCGTGCGAGCGGAAAGGGGTAGGATCGTTGCCCGCGGGAATCGCTCGGTCAGCGTCGCTACGAGTCGAGACAATCGTTCTGAGGTGAGGGTGTCGATCTTGTTGACGACGATGATTTCGGCTTCTTCGAGTTGCTTCAAATAAATGTAAATGACCTTTTCCGAGAAGGCCTTCCCTTCCGCGAGGCCGAGAATCCGCTCGGCACGGACGGGGTCGACCAGCACGCTGTACGGGGCGATGGAAAAAGCCTCGCCGTACAGGCGTCGGAGAGGGTAACTCACGGTTGCGGTCAGGTCCGTGCAGCTGCCGACGGGCTCGGCGAGGAAGACATCCGGGCGTTCGGCTTGTGACAGGTTCTGGGCCGCATCCGTCAACGAGGTGAACCGGCAACAGAAGCAGCCGCCAGTGATCTCTTCCACGGGGAATGCGTGCGAGGCCAACATGGTCGTATCGACCAGATTGACGCTCTGATCGTTAGTGATGAGACCGACTTTCCACCCCTGATCGCGGAGATGTTGTGCGAGTCGTAACAATGCCGTGGTTTTCCCCGCTCCGAGGAAGCCGCCGACCATGATGTAGCGTGCTGGACTCATTCTGCCCCTCGTTTCGCGTCGGCTGCTTCCTTGCCGAGAATCTTGTCGATCGCCTGATCGAGCAGGGCCGTATAACCCGCCGCATCGACGGTGTTCGGATCGGGTGCCCCCCGGAAACGGTAGAGCCAACCGGCACCGTAAGGGTCTTTGTCGAAGACACCGGGGCTCTGTTCGAGGACCGGGTTGCCGCCGAGGAACTCCCCTTGCCCCACGGAGAACAGGTCCGTGATGGCTTTGAAGGCTTCGATCCAGCCCACGGTCTGCCCGAGTTCGATCGTCTCGGCAGGTTTCAGCTCGAAGCCATGTTCCACCAGATCGCCGAGCATCCGGGTGGCGAACCGGGTGTAGCCCACTGTCCACACGCCCGGTTCCTGCTCCCAGAGCCAGTAATGCGAAGGTGTGTAGCGCCGATCGGTCGGTAATTGGGTCGAAAACCGGGACCGGCGGTAGGAGATTCGGCAAACGGGAGGCTGCATACCACTCTTCCACTTGCACCGATCAAGCCAGATTCGGCAAATCAGCGGTTCGGCGAGAAACTGTACCTGTGGGGTGCGATCTTCACAGCCTAGTTTATCGCACTAGACCGGACACGGCGACCGAGGGCAAGCAAAATCCGGGGAAGTGGCCCAATATCCCGGATTGACCTGTTTATCCGCAGGAACCTCGTTCAGCGTTTCGGGCGGAGCGAGCCATCGGGCAGAAGCCGTGGGAGGTACTCCCGCAGGGCGGCCTCATATTCGGGCAACGGTTGGCCGACGAGTTTCTCAAACGCCGCGATCGGGTCTTGCCCAGTGTTGAGCTGCACCAGATATTCATCAAATGCCCGCGTGCCAACCACCCGGCGATCGAATGTCAGATGGAAAGCAACGGCCCAGGAGGACAAGTAAGCCCGAATCGCATCGGCTTCCGTGGAACCGTGCGCGGCCAAGTACAGGTCCGAACCCGCCCGCAACAACTCGGAGACAGGCAGTAGGCCACCCGGTTTCTTGCCGGACAGGCGATCCTGCACCCGTTCCAGGCGGACGGGGTCGGCGTGCCCCACCCGTAGCTCCCCCGCGTCGATGACGGCGGTTTCAAAGATCTGAGCCAATCCCTCATTCAGCCAGCGGGGTAGTTCTCCCGTAGCCGGGCGGGAAGAGGGCAAACCCGCGGCCCGTGGCGGATAGACGAATGTCCCCGCGTAGCTGTGAAACGCTTCGTGGTAGAGCAGTGCGAAGAGTCGGCGTGTGGCCTGATCGAACGCGCGATCGTTGGCTCGTTCCGCGGCCCAAACCCGTCGGCGTTCCCGCTGTGCCAGTTCGTTGAAGCGTTCGAGTTCGGCTTTTTGTCCCTTGTACGCGGCTCGGATGTTCTCGGCGTAGCGGTCGATCCCGGCGAGTTGCTGGCGATGACCGAGTCGGGTGGCGGTGAGTTCTTCTCCGAGTCGGCGGAGATCCGAACCGCAGACGATCCGATTGCCGATGGGGTCATACACGGCGGGATTGTGCAGCGGTCCCGCGGTGGGGCCGAGCAATTTGCGATATTCTTCGGGCGACCCGGCGAGATACACAGTGGTTTTGCGTGCAGCCGGGAATCGCGGTGGCAGCAAGCGAGCAAACGCGGTATAAATCTGTTCCAGTCGCACCGCCGCACGCCGAGAGATTTCTTCGGACGCACCGGAGATCAACGTGAACTGATCAGATTCATACTGAAAGGCCGCGTTGGGGCGACCGAACCAGTCTGCCGGGTCCAGGGTGAGTTCTTCCATCCGTTTGCGTTCACCGGCTCCGTGGGGGTCCAGCCCTTCCAATTTCTGCTGCAACCGTAGGCGATCCGCTTCCGACAACCGCAAGACGCGAGCCACTTCATCCCGGTTGAAGAACAGAGTCAGCGTTACGGTTGGCCGTCCCGCAGCCCGGCGAACGGTCTGGAAGCGAATGCCCCGAACCGATTCTTCGAGCAGCAGCCCGCGAAATCGTCCGCCATTCGTCAGAATTAGCTCATCAAACGGCCATTCCGCATTCACGCCGACCGGCATCGGCACAGGTGCTGGCGGGGCGGCGAGAATCGGACAGGCGATCAACAAGCCCAGCGTCAGCATAGGAGGACTCCGCGAAAAGCTGACCACCAACCCCTGGCCACCAACCCCTGGCCACCACGGGATGACTGCAAAATCCTTTACCGTTGTTGGCGTTCGGCCAGATAGTGCGCCAGGGCATCTGGCCACAGTCGCGGGGCGGAGACTCCGACTTCGACGAGTCGATCCGTGGACAGGACACTGTAGGACGGACGGCGAGCCGGGGCACCGAACTGGGCGCTGGTGATCGGGCTCAAGTCTGCTGTCAGGCCCGATTGTCGGAAGATTTCGGCCGCGAATTCATACCAACTGCACGCACCCGCGTTCACGACATGGAACAACCCGGTGGCACCCGTGGCGATGAGTTCCACCGTCAGGGCGGCGAGATCGGCGGTGTAGGTTGGCGTGCAGAACTGATCACTGACGACACGCAGCGGCTTCCCCTGACCGGCGACGCGGAGCATCGTTTCCACGAAGTTCCCCCCCTTGCCGCCGGAACCCCAAACGCCGTACAGACCACACGTTCGGATGACCAGATGATCCGCGACAATGGACTGAACGACGTATTCCCCCGCCAGTTTGCTGAGGCCGTAAACGCTGACCGGCCCCGGAGGATCGGTTTCCCGCAGCGGGGTCGATCGGGCCGCATCCAGGCCGAAGACGTAATCCGTGCTGAAGTGAACGAGTTTGCAGCCGACATCCCGGCACGCGGTCGCCAGAGCGCGCACGCCCCAGGCATTGACCCGGAACGCGGCTTCGGGTTCCTGTTCCGCCTTGTCCACGAAGTTGTACGCGGCGGTATTGATGAGCAGATCGGGCCGCAGGTCCGCGAGGACAGCGGCGAGCGTCTCCGGTTGATCGAGGTTCAGTTCTGCCCGCGTGAGCGGTAGGATTTTTCCCGGCAATCGGGGAACAAGATCCCGTCCCAACTGCCCCTGTGCTCCGAGTACGGCAATCTTCATCGGTTGTCCTCCCTGACCGAGAGTGCGAGGTGGTCTACATCCCTTGTATGAACTACCCCCGTTACGGTCACGGTCATGGGTTCGCTTGGTATCAGTGGGCGGGTTCGATCTGCAAGACTGCGACTTCCTCGAATGCCTTGACGATGGTCCGGGCCGCGTCCAACGAAAGGTCCGAACGCAGTACGGTTCCCGTTGTTTCCACCACGGCTGCGGTTTCGGCTAGTCCGAGTCCGGTAAATTCTCGGATGAGTCGAATTGCATCAATTTTGCGGCCAGGGTGAACCCGCTCTAGCACCACCCGGCACCACGGATGCACCGAGAGTACCCATTCCCGCGGCACTTGTGGCCGTAACTCGGCCAGACGCAGCCAGATACGCTCACTCTCGTGCAGCAACCGTAGATACTCCGCCTTCTCCGATTCCCCTTGTTCGTCGAGCCAATCGGCATAGACGAGGCGAGCCATCGAGTCGGTGAGTCGAGCCCGCACGGCGGCGAGGAGTTGTACTTCGGTTTCGTCCATCACGGGGTCACTCCTTCTCTCGGCATTTTACCAGAAGGCGAGGAACTCTGTGATGCGGGGTTCAACGACTGGGTTTTCCCGATGCTTCGGCCTGACGGAGCAATAACCGCTCCAGCAGCCAGCCTAACAGTTGGAGCGTGCGATCGCGGTCATCCCGGCCAGGGTCGAACTCGCTGACGGAGACACCCACGACACGATCTGACCACAGGGCGAGCATGATGCTGAGTAACTGTTGAGGGGTGAGCCCGAACGGCGTGGCCTGATGGACCGCCGGGGCAAACGCCGGATCGAGAACATCCGTATCCAGGTCAAACCAGACCTGTTTGGCATGGGCCGTGAGTTGGCGGAGTTGGGCCAGAACCTCGCTCATGTTGGTCATCAACTCTTCGGCGGGGAACACGGCGGCGAATGTGTTGCGAATCGCCTTCGGTTTCAGGAACAGATCCCGATGTCCGACGTTCACGATTTTCGGCAAAGCGGATTGTGCATGAAGAAGCCAATTGCCGTGGGAGAGTTCTGGCGTAGTATCGTGCAAATCATAGCAATCGAGGTGGGCATCGAATTGGATTACGAGGGCATCGGGGCCGAGTTCTTCATACAGGGGCAGCACGCCGAGATGATTTCCCGCCAGCCAGAGCGTGAAATCGGCTTCCGTTCGCGCGGCCCGTACCGCGGCTCGGCCAGTGTCGCGCCATTGCGAAACATCGTGGAGCGTCTCGAAGGGGAATTCTTCGATTGTCAGAGATTTCGTGTAGGCCTGGGGTCGAGTCGGCTGGGTTTCGAGAGCCGTATCGTCGATGGCTTCTTGCAGCACATCCGCCAAGAGTTGCGCCCCGGCTCCGGTTCCCGCGTTGCCGAATAGGTCGAACGGGAACACCACCGCACACGCGGAACGGATTGCCATGATGACTCCAGAATTACCTGCTTCAGGTCGTCTCTGTGATGGCGTATGGTCTGCGGTCGTGTCAGCAAGAGATGATTCTCCAGGTTCACGCGGAGTCATCGGCCGAGACACTCCACGGTTTCTTGGAGCGTGTGGCGTGATCTCCCAACGGGCAAAGCTCAGCCTGTTGGCGGAGTGGGCTAGTCGGAACGGCCACGGAATCCGAGAATACGCGGATAGATTCATCGGAGGGGCTCATCGCCCCGGTATGCGGCCCGAACGACCGTCTCCCAAGGATCGGATTCTATGTACGCACCATTGACCCTGGCGTTGGCTCTGGCTTTGACCCCGGCACAACCGGCCAGCCCCATCAAGCTCACCAATGTCCGTAATACCTACGGCGAGTTGGGTGGCACCCGCAGTGCATCCAAACTCCTACCGGGGGATGTCCTGTTCGTCGGTTTCGATATTGAAGGGATCACGATCGACCCGGAAGGCAAAGTCGCCTACACGATGGCTCTCGAAGTCGCGGACAAAGCCGGTAAACTGATATTCAAACAGAACCCCGTTGTGCGGGCCGATGTGGCACCGTTGGGGGGGAACACGATTCAAGGGCGGGCATTCATCACGGTCGGTCTGGATCAGGCACCGGGGAAGTACAATCTCAAAGTCACCGTTGCGGACCCGGTGAAGAAGGCCAATCAGACGCTGACGCATGAATTCGAGGTGCTACCCAAGGGTTTTGGGATCGTCGCCGTGTACGCCAGTGCCGATGATCGTGGTCAGATTCCGGCCCCGACAACGGGCATCATCGGGCAATCGCTGTTCGTGCAGTTCAGTGTCGTTGGGTTTAGCCGTTCCCCAGATACTCGGCAACCCGATGTGCAAGTCGAAATGCTGCCGCTCGATGCCACCGGACGGCCGACGATTGAGAAAGCCTCTGAATTCACACTGCAAGGCGGTGTCGATGAGAAAGACCCCAGTTTCGCGCTCCGGTTCCTGCTGCCGTTGACCCGAACCGGCAAATACACCGTCCGCCTCAAAGCGACGGACAAAATCGCCAAGCAAACCGCGACATTTGATCTCCCCATTGCCGTCGTGCCATCCGCGAACTGAAGAAGGAAAAAGGAAAAAGACCAGAAGAAGGCAGAAGAAGTCCAATATTTACCAAGGGCGAAGCAGTGGGAGAGGGGAAGGGATTGCTTTTTTCGTTTTGGGAAAGCTCACTCCGCTCGCAACAGGATTAAGGATCAGGCTACCATGAGTTCGCTGAAAGATCGCATTGCTCAGTTTCGCAAGATGGCATCCGATGACCCGGAGAACGAACTTGGGCATTTCCGGCTCGGACAGTTGCTTGCGGAAGACGGCGATTTGGCCGAGGCGGCGAAATCCTTCGAGCAAACCCTCGCCCTCAGCCCGCAATTCTCAAAAGTCTATCAGCTACTTGGAGAGTGCCTCATCAAGCTCGATCAGAAAGAACGAGCCATCGAGGTGCTGAATCACGGTTTCCGGGTCGCGGAGGAACGCGGCGACCGGATTCCCAAAGACGCGATGGCCAAACTGCTTGCCGACATCGGTGCCCCCATTCCCATCGCGGCTTCGGCTACAGTGGAAGACGATGGCCCCGAAACCGGCTTCAAATGCGAACGCCCCGGTTGCCTTGCCGGGAAGCGGGCCAAAGAGCTGACAACCCCCCCGCTGCCCGATGCGATTGGTCGGAAGATTCAAGAAAAAATCTGTAGCGATTGCTGGTTCTCCTGGTTCAAGGACTACAGCATCAAAGTGATTAACGAACTCCGTTTGGATTTGAGTTCCGATTACGGCCAAGCCGAGTACGACAAATACATGCGTGAGTATTTCGGCTTTGAGGAAGAGCCCTCCTCGCCCCAACCCGAGGCGTGATGAATACCGGATACCTAGTGCAATTCGGCCGATTGGCTTACGTGGGCCGCTTCCTATCAGAATCGGCGAATCTTCTGGAACGCGGCCAGCGGGTGGTCGTCCGCACGGTGCGCGGGGTGGAACTGGGAGTTGTGCTGTGCCCCGCTTCCGAGCGATTTTCGGCTCGGTTCGACTCCCCCGAATCCACCGGAATTTTGCGATTAGCCACGGAACAAGACCGGAATTCCGCGGATGACATCGCTTGTGCCGTACTCACGGCGGCGGAAGATGCGGTCCAGCAACTCGGCTACGCGGTGACCGTTCTGGATTGCGAAGCCTTATTGGAAGATGGGCCGATCATCCTGCACATACTTCCGTGGGCGGAGTGTGATCTGGACCCGCTGTTGGTGCAACTCGCCGCGCAGTTTAGCCGAGCGATTCGCGTACTGGACATTGCCCGAACGCCGATTGATTCCCACACACCAGAACCCGCGTCTGGTTGTGGGAAACCGAACTGCGGTTCCTCCGATGGGGGTTGTACGAGCTGCGGAACGAGCGGCGGTTGCTCGTCGAGTGGCGGCTGTTCCCGCCGAGCGGTGAAAAATTCGACCGAGATGACCGCGTACTTCCGTGATCTCCGCGAGAAGATGCAGGCGGCCAGCCACGGTCGCACCGCGCTCAACTGATACAGCAACCATCCGACCGCTGGGCAATGGCCTTTGCGTGAGGCCATCCCGCGTTCGTCACGGTGGCGTTTGTCCCCGGTAACGCGGCGGTTGGTGTCACCCCAACGGGGCGGATGGCGCGGTAGAGCAGCATGGCAAAGACAACCACCAGAATGATGACACCGACTACCACAAGCCAGATCATTTGCGTGTGGTTCCGCCGGGCTTTGGGGTTGATTTTTCGTTCTCGGAACGAAGTGGGTTTCCGATGGCGCGCCGAGACAGGGCCGGACACGGGCCGGGGCGCACTCGGGGGAGTCACGACTTCCGCATCCACGATCGCCCCCGTGTTCACGGGCCGGGAAGGCGGGCGTAGCCGAACACCGCTGGGCGTACCTCGAACATCGGGCGGCGTGGTGCTGACAACCGGGGGTGTTTCCACAACGACCGCGGGTTTGGGCTGCACGTCCGAACGCGGTCGAGGAACGGCGGGATCGCTCGTGGGGGCATTCCGCGGTGTCGAACCGGAGTTTGGGGTTTTGATTGGGGCTGGCGGGGTCATGGGGACCGGCGAATCGGTCGGCGGTCCTGGTTCCAATGAGATTTGTGGAAATGCCACCGTTTCATCAGTGTTGCCCAACACCTGTTCCGCGGGCGGTGTGGCTCCCGCACTGGTGGTGAAGGGTAACAACGCCTGCGCCACCGCGCTGGCGGTTTGATACCGCTCAACCGGGTTCTTTTTCAAGAGCTTATCAATGATGGCCACCAAGCCATCGGGTACATCCGGGCGAGCGATGCGCAGATTCGGCGGTGGATCGAGTTGATGGCGAATCAGCTTATCAATCGGGCTTCCTTCAGGGAAAGGCGACTGGCCGCGAATCAGGAAGTAGAGCGTACAACCGAGACTGTACAAGTCCGCGCGGGCATCGACGGTGCTGCTGTTCTTCGCTTGTTCAGGCGCCATATAATCCGGCGTGCCGACGACTGTACCATCGCGGGTCAGTTCGGTACGGGATACGTCTTCTGATTCGAGAATCGAACGCACCAACCCCATATCGAGAATCTTGACCGTGGCTTTCCCAGCTGTCCCAAACAGGGGTCGTTCCCCGAAGACCAACATGTTGGAAGGTTTGATGTCTCGGTGAACGAGGCCGTGTTCGTGAGCGTGTTGCAACCCGAGCGCCGCTTGCCGGACATATTCGGCGGCTTCGTGATAGTCAGCAAGCCCGGTGTTCGGGGGGTTGCCGAACTGCTTGACCATCCGAGAGAGGTCGATTCCGTCGACATACTCCATTGCCAGGAAGTAACGACCATTGACATCATCAGCATCAAACAGACTGACAATGTTGGGGTGATCGAGCTTGGCAGCCGCACGGGCTTCCCGCTTGTACCGGCTAATGACCATGCGATTCGTGAGCAACTGGGGCCGAACCATCTTAATCGCGACGATCTTACCGACCTTCCGTTGCACCGCGCGATACACCTTCCCCATTCCGCCTTCGCCGATGCGATCCAGGATGAGGTACGGGCCGAAGAGGAGATCTTCGACCCGCCCGGCACGGATCTTCTGGTACTGATACTTGGTCAGTACACCAGCCGTGTAGAATCCTTCCGCGCAAGCGGGGGTATCCGGGGCTGTAGTCGCAATGCGTTCCGCAGCTGCCAGTTGTTCCGGTTTATACAGACCGCTCTCTTTGACGGCCGTCATCAGTTGTAACGGTGAGGCTGTTTCCATTACGCCGCGGCTCGCGGAGGAGATTGCAACCCGATCGCTTCAGGAACACCGGGTCCGAGTATTTCCGGTGATTGTATCGGGAATCATAACGCATAGTTGACGAAAAACGACTTCCTGCCCCAGAAAAATGAAATGGGCCGATCGGGGGAGCGGTCGCACGCGGGTTCCTGTCGCAGACTTCCGACGGCCTCAATCCGCCGGTCCCACGGTGGCATTCTCGATCGTGAACAGGAACCGTTCTGGTTCCGTGCGATTCAGCCGCAGGATACCGGAGACTTTTACCACTTGGCGTTGGAATTGCGTGGATATTTGGGAAGGGAGTTCGACGCTCACCATTTGTAAGGGGGATGGGCTCTCGCAGAACCAGCAGCCGATCGGGTATTCGGTCAGCAGGAACGCCGTCAGTTCCGTTTCTGACCCGGCTGAGGGAGTCATGTAACCCGCTAACGTCACCCGCCGACCGTCCAACTGTGCCACATATTTGAGGAACTGAGGGCGAAATCCTGGGCCGATCTCGGTTTCGGAAAGTGCGGCCCAGGGAAGCACGTTCAGCCCCTGTTCCCGAATTGGCGGCAACCGCGTGGCATCGAATGTGCCAGCCAACGCTCGCCGAGAAGCGAACCGCAATGTCCCCTGGTGCAGGGTGTGCGTCTCGGATTGTGCCCGTTCCGCCCATGCGGCACGGTACACCGCCCGTCGATTCCGCAAATCCTGAGACTTCATCCCGAAATCCGTGACACACCCATCCAGGATGTTCGCGGCCATTCGGACATCGCCGGTGGCGTTGGCCAGTTCGCCCAGTTGCCACAAAAGTCGGCCATCTGCAGGGAACCCGAGAGCCAACTGTTGCAGAATCGCCACCGCGTTGGGGGGAAGTTTCTTCTTCTGAGTGGCCGCCAGTGTGCCCGCTTCCGGTTGCCCCGATGTTCCGACGTAACGCACACCGAACAGATCATCGACAGCGGAAGCGTTCTGAGCGGTTCGGCCTTCTTGTTGACGCAGTCGCAGGAGTTTGAGTTGATATTCTTCGACTTCTTTGTTGGGTTGTGGGGCGAACCGAACAGCTTCGGCTTGTGTCAGAATGGCTTGATCCCAGTCGCCGAGTCCTTGCCAAGTGGCGGCAAGGTGTGCCTGGAGGAGAAAATGCGTGGGATGCAGTCGGGCAGCCGGACGTAACAGGGACACAGCCAAATCCGACTTGCCAAGCCGCAGGTACAACCCGCCGAGTTGCGCGGTTTCATCCGGTGTGAGTGAGCGTGATCGGCCCTGGGCTTCTAATTGCAGGGCGGCATCGGCCAGTTTGTCCCGCAAGGGGGAAGGCCGTTCCCCGACACGAAATCGCGGTTGGGCCACATCACGCAAGGCACGATGATCGAGCAGGAACCCCCGCCACTCCGCCGGTAGCGGTTGCAATGGCATCGCGTCCAGGTAGATGCCCGCAGAAGCCCAACCGTGCGTCAGGCACCATCCCAGGAGTATCAGGAGGCCTCGCATCACGGTTCCGGTTGGATGGCGGATTCAGAACACGGCTCAGCGCCCACTCTGTTCCTGTTCGTTACCCTTCCTGCAACTGCCGTAATCCTTCTGCAATCACGGCTGTGAGCAGCGGTGGCGCTTTGCCGAACTGTGCGGTAAACTCATCCCGAGTCGGAACAAGTCGCACCTGGATTTTATCCGCATGATGAAGGGCAATGTCAGAGAATTTATGATCGAGGAACGGATTCTTGAATCGGTCGATCGTCTGTTGGGCGAACCGCAACGGTTGATCGACACGGCCTTCCAGGGTGGGGACGATCTCTTCGGAAAGCAGTTGCCATAGCCATGCGCCGAGTTCGGGGTCGTTGACGGCTTCGCGGACAATCGGAAAGCCGCGCGGTTTCGCCCGGATAAGGAGGGCCGTGTGCGCGGCATTCAAGATACGGACTTTGCGGAGGAAGAACGGTTCCACATCCTTGGCCCGCGTGATGGCGGGATTCTGAAGCGAAAACCGGGATCGCGGGGCATCTTCCAAGGCCCAGAAGGCGAACGGTTCCGCGACAATCGCCATCGGATCTTCCGCGAGAATCGGATGCTCGGCTGGGGTGCCGGTGACAATCCGATCAACGAGTGTATGTTGCCAGACGCATTCCCCCACGAGCCAGGTCACGAACGGTTCGGGGTATTGCCACTGGCGGGCGAGATGGGCGAGCTTTTCCCGCAGGATTCGGGCATTGCCTTCGAGCAGTTCACACGGAATCACGGAGACTCCGGGC
Source organism: Bacteroidales bacterium (assembly GCA_026931725.1). Classification (GTDB taxonomy): domain Bacteria; phylum Planctomycetota; class Planctomycetia; order Gemmatales; family Gemmataceae; genus JAIXLE01. The sequence goes on along the minus strand of JAIXLE010000030.1, from coordinate 13,423 downwards.
TGGTTCGCGTCCCAGCGGGCTTTCAACACCTGGAGCAACTTGGCCGGGAACGACCGGGGCGGAGCATCGGTGGGGGCATCCGCATCGTCGAGGGCAAAACCGGCTTCGGTCGTGTTCGACAGGATCGTTTGCAGTTCCGGCGACCGCGCAACTGTGAGAATCTCATCCCATTGCGTCCCCGCGTGTAACGCGCGGCTAATGCTGGCGCACGTTTCGACGCGATCAACCACTTGGCCATCCTCGTACCCGCGGACGATGACGTGGTACTGGCCGCCTTGCTGGTTCAAGCCGCCCGCCCGCTCGGTGCCAGTCGATTGCACCATGACCACCCGACCGATGTTCTGGCCCTGGGTGTTGCCCTGGTGGATGAACAGGTCCGCAAAGGCACGGAGGAATCGCCCCGTTCCGAACTGAAGGATGGTTTCAGGCAGCGTCGACATGGCAAAATCCCAGGCCAGGGCAGATGGACTCTTGGGAAACAGTAGAAATTCCCCGGCACGGTTCAACTCCGAACCGCGAGAAGTGCCCGAAATCGTGGGAATCACCAGAAAATCGTCTCCAGGGTCAACCGTGGTTGCCCGGACACATGGGTCTGGCTACTATGCTGGTGCCTCTGCGGTGTTCGTGATGAGTCGTATGCTTTTCGGCGAACCTACAACCACCTGCTTAGGGGACCAACCGAAAATCGATCTGGAGCTTGCAAGCCCGTCCTCATGCTTCGGTATGAGATTGTAGCGGGATCCAAAAACCAGATACGAGGTTCCCTCTTGATTAAGCGGGTTCCCGAAAGCGACCCACACGGCACAGGCGGAGGTTTTTTTCGTTTTCCCCATCATCAAAAACCTCTCTTTCGCCCCTCCCACCTAAGTGCTTTCGCCCGTAGAGGTTTTGGTCAATTCTTCCAGGCGACTCGCCGACACGCACCGAACCTCGGAATAGTGAACGTGCGGTTAGTTTCCCGTCGTTCAACCCGCGCAATGGTTATGGATTGCAGCATTTGCGTTCACGCGCCAGTGACAGCTCTCTGGCAGAAGATTCCGATTGACTCCCATCACTAAGAGGTTATTGTACCCCTTCGTAGGAGTTGATTCGAGTTTAACGACGGAGACGGAATGAACGATCTTGACACTCTCCGAACCCATCGCCCGGAGCACGAGGTCGCCATGACAGAGTCCCAATTTCCTGATAGAGTTTTGATTTCCAATCAGTGCCCCGGAATCTGTGTGCAGAACGTGCCGTGACACGGCAGTAATGGGTTCTCCCCCAGTTCGTCCAAGCGAAACACGGTTGCGTGCATGACTCGCCCCCCGCATCTCGTCCTATTGGATGATCGGGTCGTTGTGGCGATGTCGCGGGAACCACGACCTGGCCAATCGGTTCGTACCCGAGGCAAGGATGTCTCGGAATTCGCCGCATGATGTGGCACGACGAAATGGATGGGCGGAAAAACGCTTCCTCCGCCATCATCCAGGCGAACAGGATTTGGTCGGGCTCCGTGGGGGCTTGGCAGGCAAGGATGTCGAACAAGCCTAAATGACGTAATCAGCCCGTCCAGGGATTCGGACGGGCTGATTGCATTTCTGACCCCCCTCTTGCAAACACGCCCGCTTTCGGACCACACGCGACCACAACTCGATCAAACCAACTGGAATTACCGACACGTTCCACCTATCCTCTTGTTAATGGCTTCAGCTGAACTGGAAGCCGCAGGAGTACCCGCAATGCCGACCGACTTTCTCAGCCTCGCTCGTGAACGTGTCCTCATTCTCGACGGTGGCATGGGAACCAGTTTGCACGCCTACAAACCCACAGCCGCAGACTGGGGCGGCGATCATCTCGTCAACCTTTCCGATGCCCTGGCTTACACGCACCCGGAATGGATTTCCGAAATCCACCGCGGTTATTTGGAAGTCGGCTGCGATGCCATCGAAACCAATACCTTCAACGGTTCGGTCCAGGTTCTCTCCGAGTTCGGACTGGCCGACAAACTCGAAGAAATCAACCGCCTGAACATCCGTATCGCCCGTGAAGCCGCTGACGCCTTCACCACGCCGGATCGACCACGCTTCGTAGTCGGCTCGATCGGGCCAGGCACAAAAATGCCGTCCGTGCTGAATGAGTCGATCTACGTGGACTTCGACACGCTTGCCGATTCGTACCGACCGCAAATCCGCGTGATGATCGAAGAACGGGTCGATGCCCTCTTGATCGAAACCTGCTTTGACATTCTGCAAGCCAAGTGTGTCGCCATCACCGCGATGGAAGAAATGCAGCGGGCCGGGGTCAAACTGCCGCTGATGGTGCAACTCACGGTCGATCAGACTTCGGGGAACATGCTCCCCGGCACCGAAATCGCCAGTGCCCTCACTTCGTTGCTGGCACTGGATGGCATTGATGTCATCGGCACCAACTGCGGTGTCGGCCCGGATATGATGCTGACATGGCTGAAGCATCTGAATCAACATTGTCCCAAGCTCATCAGCGTGTTGCCGAACGCCGGTCTACCGCTGAAACGCGGCGATGAAACCTACTTCCCGCTCGAAGCCGAACCGCTGGCGGAGTGGCTCGATCGTTTCGTGACAGAATTCGGTGTCAACATCATCGGCGGTTGCTGCGGCACGACGAAAGAACACCTCAAGGCCGTATGTAGCCGCATCCACGGTCGTCAGCCTGCTGCCCGGAACCCCGTGCCGATCCCCGCTGTTTCCAGCCTGTTCACCACGCAGGATCTGGTCATCGACAACCGGCCCCTGCTCGTCGGCGAACGGACGAACACCAACGGTTCTCGAAAATTCAAGCAATTGCTGGAGAAAGAAGACTGGCAAGGGCTCGTCGAAATGGGCCGCGAACAGGAACGCGAAGGTTCGCACCTGCTGGATGTCTGCGTCGACTACGTCGGTCGAGATGGTGTCCGCGACATGCGCGAAGTCATCAAGCGGTACAACTTCGCCATCCAGAAGCCGATGATGCTGGACAGCACCGAAGTGCCGGTCATCGAAGCGGCCCTGAAAATGTGCAGCGGCAAGACGATCATCAACTCGATCAACCTCGAAGATGGCCGCAAGACGCTCGACCCCAAGACCAAACTCGCCAAGAAGTACGGTGCCGCCCTCGTGGCTCTGACCATTGACGAAAAAGGACAGGCTGACACCGCCGAGTGGAAGTTCGAGATTGCCAAGCGGATCTACGACATCGTGGTCCACGAATACGGCATCCCGCCGACGGACTTGATGTTCGACCCGCTGGTTTTCCCGGTTTCCACCGGCCAGGAACAGACACGCAAAAGCGCTCTCGCCACCTTCGAGGCGATCCGGCGGATCAAACAGGAACTCCCCGGTGCCCTCACGCACGTCGGTTTGAGTAACTGTAGCTTCGGCTTGAACCCGTACACCCGGCAAGTGGTGAACTCGGTCTACCTGCACTATGCCGTGGAATACGGGCTCGATTCCGCCATCCTGCACGCCAGCAAGATTCTGCCGCTGGCTTCCATCGACGAAACCGGCAAGGAACTCGCTCGCCGCCTGTTGTTCGATGAACGGAAGTTCGACGCAGCGGGCAACTGCATCGAAGACCCGTTGCAGATGATTATCGAACATTACGCCGACAAAAAAGCCGAGGCGAAGAAGACCACCGGCCTCGGCGACACCCCGGAAGAACGCCTCCGCAACGCGATCATTCAAGGCCGCCGCGAAACCCTCATCGTGGACCTGGATGCCGCCCGCGAAAAGCACGATCCATTAGCCATCATCAACAAAATCCTCCTGGATGGGATGCGGGTCGTGGGTGAGTTGTTCGGTTCCGGGCAGATGCAATTGCCGTTCGTGCTGCAATCCGCCGAGGTGATGAAGTCCGCCGTCGCCTACCTGGAACAGTTCATGGAGAAGGCCGAGGGCCAGGAGAAAGGCAAAATCGTTCTCGCCACCGTCAAAGGGGATGTTCACGACATTGGCAAGAACCTTGTTGACATCATTCTGACGAATAACGGCTACAAAGTCTTCAACCTCGGCATCAAACAACCCGTCGAAAACATGATCGCCGAGTACCAGAAGACCGAATCCGACGCGATCGGCATGAGCGGATTGCTGGTGAAATCCACGGTCGTCATGAAAGAAGACCTGATCACAATGAACGATCGCGGTTTGAATCCGCCGGTAATCCTGGGCGGGGCGGCCCTCAATCGCCGATACGTCGAGGAAGACCTCCGCTCACTGTACCGGGGACCGCTCTATTATGGGGAAGATGCCTTCGCCGGGTTGCGGATCATGGATGAACTGGTGGCGAAGAAGAAAATCGCCGGGATCAGTTCGGCCCTGAAAGGTGTGATGTCTTCTGGGTCACGCCCGGCTCAGACCGTGACGGTGGCTCCTCCCAAACCCGCCCCAGCAGTCGTGGAGTGCTGCCCCACGCACGCCGTCGCCCAACGAATACGAACGGAACGCTCGCCGACATTGCCGAAAGCCCCGGATTTGCCGCCACCGCCGTTCCTGGGTAGCCGGGTCCGCACCGACTTCGACATGCGTGAGGTCTTTGCATTCCTCAATGATCTGACTCTGTTCAGCACACAATGGGGGTTCGAGAAAGGCGGCGTGAAACCGGACGAGTACCGCCGTCAAATCGCGGAAACCGCCCAACCCGCGCTCGAGCGGCTGAAGGCGCAGTGCCTCGCCGAGAATCTGCTGCACCCGGCTGTGACCTACGGCTTTTACCCAGCCGCGTCGGAAGGGAACTCGATCACAATCTACGAAGAAGACCGAGTCACACCGAAGCACACCTTTACGTTCCCTCGTCAGGATTTTGCCGATCGGCTCTGCCTGGCGGATTACGTCGAACCACTGATGGATGGCAAAGCCCTCGACACGCTCGGCTTCATGGCCGTGACGGTCGGCCACGAAGTGAGCAAGCGTTGCAAGCAACTGTATGATGCGGGGCAGTATCAGGATTATCTCTTCCTGCACGGTTTGAGTGTGGAATCAGCGGAGGCACTGGCGGAGTATTTCCATCGTGAACTGCGTCGGGAATGGGGCATCGCTGATCAGGATGCGACCGAGGTACGCAAGCTGTTCAAGGGGCACTATCGGGGTCGTCGTTACGCTTTCGGATTCCCGGCTTGCCCGAACCTGGAAGATCAGACGGGCTTGTTCCAACTGATCGAACCCGGACGGGTCGGCATCACACTAACGGAACAGTTCCTGCTGGAACCGGAGCAATCGACGACGGCGATTGTCTTCCACCATCCGAACGCGAAGTATTTCACCGCCCACCGTAGCCAGAACACCTGTGCGACGGATTCCACCAGTTGAGCCGTCCACAGGGGAATCTTGTGCAACCGAGATCGCGTGTGCTATGCGGCGAGAAAACCAGCATACACAACGCGATCTGGGTAATCTCCTGCTTCTCCGCTTCTCGTGACCCTGCGATCTGGCAATCGCGTTTCTAATATTTTTCATGGAGCCAAGGCTAGCGGGATTTCTCCCACTATGCTTTCCTTCATGGTGATTACGCACTTGCGGTAGGCTCCCATTCTATGTCCGATGTCGCCATTCACCTGGATGCGTTGCGTGTCCACTACGGTCACTTTGCCGCCGTGGACGGGCTGACCCTGGCAATCAAACGCGGGGAACTCTTCGGTTTACTCGGGCCGAACGGCGCGGGGAAATCCACAACGATTCGTGTCCTCATTGGTCAGCGTCTGCCCACGGCTGGTCAAGCACGGGTGCTGGGGTTGGATGTCGTCCGCGATTGGGCCGCGATCAAACCTCGGTTCGGTTATGTGCCCGATCGGGAGAACCATTTTGAAGAATTCTCCGGTCGTCGGAACCTCGAATTCTTTGCCGATCTGTACGCCACCCCCCGCACGCGGGTTCTGGAGTGTCTGCAACTGGTGGAACTCGAAGATGCCGCCGACTTGCCCGTGCGCGGCTACTCCCTCGGAATGCGGCGGAAACTGTTACTCGCCCGTGCCTTACTGCACGAACCCGAACTGCTCTACCTCGACGAACCCACCGCGAACCTGGACATCCACTCCGCTGATGTGGTCCACCGGATCCTCCGCGAGCGTGTCGCCGCTGGGGCTACGGTCGTACTGACGACGCACGACATGGATGAAGTCGAAAAAATCTGTGATCGGGTTGGCATCGTCTGTCGGGGGAAGTTGGTGGCACTCGATTCCCCACTGGCGCTCAAAACGGCTCATACCGAACACAAGGCCGACATCGAAACCACGCTCCACGAACGGTTCACGTTCGACCTCGACACCGCCGCGGATCGGGAAAGGCTCGCCGAACTGATCCGCGCGGGTCACGTCGCCACGATGCGAACACGGGAGTTTGATTTTCATGCGACATTCCTCAAACTCACCGGGCAGGAATTCGAGTAAGATACGACCACAGACTGATCGGATTCCCCCACGAAATTGACTATGCGTCTTTACATTCTTCGCGCCTTGCTGGTCAAGGAAGTTCGCCGGCACCTCGCCAATCGTGGCGGACTGGCACTGATCGGCTTGCTCATTGTCGCGGCGTTGTTGCTGTCGTTCTTCAACCCCAACGCAGCTGGGGCGGCTGGGCAGGATGGCATGGTGGCCGAAACCGGCGGACTCGTCGGCGGCGTGCATCACTGCTTCATTGAATATGGCCGTGTCACCCCGCTGGTTCGCCATCTGCAAAAGGCACCACGACCACCGGAGTTGCAGGAAACGATCCGCTTCCGCGAAATTCCCCCGAGCCAGGTGAACGAACTCATCACTTACCCGCCCGGCGTGGGCTCGATCCAAATTCGAGAAACCAGCCGAGATGGCCGACCCGTGTTGCAGTTCCACGTCTGGCATCCGAAAGATGCCCCCGGCGCGATGGCGGGCTACGAACAATGGTTCTGGCAAGAAACCCGCCGTGGTCTGCAAGAAATGGCCGTGCATCAACTGACCGCTGTGGGAGCCGATGCCGGAAAGCTCGGGCAACCTCAGTACCAAGATAAAAACCTCTGGGCGATTGCAGAATCGTTCCATAGCTTGAGTCGGGAAGTCGAACTGATTCGCTCTCTGGCACCGGGTCCAGTTGCTTCCGATAAACCGCTATTGCCGGAAATTGAGATTCGCCACGAAGCCCTCGGCGGGACACCGTTGGACTTGCGTTCGGCTATTGCCACCGCGATGGTCGTATTCTCGCTCTACTTCACCTGCGTGTACCTACTCCCGACGCTCAACTGTGAGGAACGGGAACGGGGCATCCTCCTCGCCCAGGCGCTCTCACCGGCATCGCCGTATGAGATTCTGATGGCGAAGTTTCTGTTCTATCCGGTGATCGGCATCGGGTTGGCGGCGCTGTTAGCGGGGATTTACAAACCGGAAGTGCTGTCGTCGTTGTTCTTCTGGTTGTCGCTTCTGAGTGTCGCGGGGGGATTTTTGGGAATCGGCATGACCGTCGCAACGCTGGCCAAGACGCAGCGTGCGGCGTTCATGGGTTCGATGTGCTATCTGATGTCCGTGGCGTTGTTGCTGTTCATCTGTCAGCAGAACGGTATCCCTGGCTTGCCGTATCTGGCACTGGAGTATCACGGCCCCCGGATTCTGCACGCCGCGATTGTGGGAGAAGTGTACCGCAATCACTGGCTCCATCTCATCGCCGCGATCTTCCTGGCATGGTGCTGGGTATTCGCGGCGGGCTGGCTTTTCCGACGCCGCGGGTGGCAATGACCCTTGCGAATCGTTCGGCACGATTTCGCAGGAATCCTGATGAGTTCCCCCCCAGAGTGTTGCCGACCGAGAATCTAGGTGATCCCCCTGTAGCCGAGGAACGGTTGCCGGGTGAAGGGATTCTCGGAGATCGACCGAATGTACAGCTTCCTCATGCTGGCCGCGGTGTCCGCCGGGCCGGATACATCCTGTTCCGCGATGGGCGACTGGGTGAAGGCGTGTCCGCTTTTTTATCGCTGCCGGTGTCGCCCTTTGGTGGGGTGCGGACTCATGGCCCGCGTGCGCATGCGGCGTTGTGGTCCCTGTGTTCCCAGCGGTTGCGTGCCGTGTGATTCCGCCCCTGTGGGGATTCCCGGCCCCGTTGATTACGGATTGCCACCGAACCACATTCAGACTTACTTCCCACCGCCGCTGCCCGCTGGATACACAGCACCGGCTGGCTGGATACTGGTTCCAGCCCCCTCAGCGGGGATGCCCTACGGAATGCCGATTTCTCCACCGACAACGGTGACGGCTTTGCCTCCACAAACCGGCCTATCGACTCCGACGGCACCGCCCAACCCGATGCCATCCTCGGTGCCCGCGATCCACACTCCCGCTTTGCCGATGCCCCGGCCCACGATGCCTGCGATCCCGGTACCCACGCCCCCCGGAACCGCGGCGAACACTTTTATGGCCCCCCGTCTGTTCACGCCTCGCAATCGGGCAATTACCCCGGCCGTAGCGGAAGTCGCGGCCCCGGATGCCACCCCGGCCCCCGCGCAAATGACCTTCCATGTCCCACCGGGCACCACGATCACGGTGGATGGCTACCCCGTCCCCGGTGATGGCCCGATTCGTCTGTTCCACACACCGACTCTGCAACCGGGGGAGCGTTATTTCTACGAGTTTCAAGCCGAGCGATTGGTCAACGGAAAAACCGTGCGTGTGGTCAAGCGTGTGGAACTGCGAGCAGGCGACGCGATCAGCGAAACATTCCCACAATTGGAGGTAGAACCCATCGCATTCACCCGCTGAACCCGCGTATCGGCAGTCGAAACCCACTTGAGGAAAAAGGATACGTTTTCGTTGCAGTCCGTTTATGACATTGCCCCAATCTGAATAACCGGATTTCTCATCCGGTTTATCTTTGACGCGCAGATTGCCCAGTCTTACTATTTCCTGTGGGCACTGATTGCTGGTGCAATCAGGATCGCTCGGAACCACAGAGGTAAACTGGGATGTACAGCCTGATTCTGATGGCCGCCGTTGCGAGCGGCCCGGATGCGAACTCGTTTGGATGGAAACACCACCGTGCCTGCTACGGCTGCTGCTACGGCTACTATGCCACTTGTTACGGTTGTTGCGGCGGCTACGCCAGCTGCTACGGTTGCTGCGGTGGCTACTCGGCCTATTACGGCTGCTGTGGCGGGTTCCACCATCATCACCGTCCGTACTACTACGGCGGCGCTTGCTACGGTTCGTGCTACGGGAGTTGGTACGGCGCGGGCTGCTACGGTTCGTGCTACGGCTACGGGTATAGCTGCTGTGGCGGATGCTGCGGTGGATGTTTCGGCACGCCCTACATTGGGCCAGTGATCGAATCGGCACCAGTGGCACCGGAAATCGCCCCGGCGGCTCCCTCAGCTGCCCCGGCAAAGCCCGCCGCGCCGAAGACTTCGAGCCTGATGAACAACAACCCTGGCTTCGCGTTCAACCCGGCCACTCCGGCCATGGTGCCCGCACTGTTAACCGTGGAATTGCCGGAAGGTGCCAAGTTGTTCGTCGATGGCCAACTGACCCGTGGGGAAGGGAATGTTCGTAAGTTCCACACACCGGAACTGCCGAACGGCAAATCCTTCTTCTACGAACTGAAGGCCGAAGTCACGATTAATGGCCAGACAGAAGTGGAAGAAAAACGAGTGATCGTCAAAGCGGGTGACACGATTTCGGAATCGTTCCCCCGTCTGATTGCTGCCGCCAAGAGCCAGCCGAAGACACTCGTCACGGCTTCTCGCTAAGTCGCACCGAACAGAGCAACGCTCGCCCTGACCCTGTGGGGTGAGGGCCAGAGGAAAAGGGGTGTCGGTGACACCCCTTTTCGTTTGCGCGGATCAGGAGAATTTATCCATCCCGGTTACGGAACCGCCAGCAGGCACAGGCCAGCATCACCGCGATGTACGCTAGAGACAACCCCACGGCTTCGCCCCAACTGGGGAACTCTTTCGTGACCGTCATGAAACGCATTTCAATCGGGGTCAGTGTGCCTTCCGCCGTGACTAAGCTCATCAACTTGTCGAGATCCTTGTACCGCGGGAGGATCGTGTTCCCAGTGTCGCTGATCGTGTATGCGGAATCCGGCCAGTGGAACGGCGCTTCCGGCATCGCCCGCATCTGATCCGCCAGCGATTTGGCTTGACCAATCAGATACAGCACGAAGGCGAAGCCGAGCGTCAGTATAATCGCGGCTATCGCACTCCGGGTGAACACGGCAACCAACGTGGATACCGCGTACAACAACGCAAATGTAAACGTCAACATCGGAATCGCCAGGAGGAACCGCGGATCCCAGTGACCCGAACGCAGCCCCAAAATGACCCAGGTTCCCCCAAAATTCACAGCTGAGAGCAGGAAGATAAACGTCAACCCCCCGAGATACTTGTACAATAGCAACCGAACCCGACCGATCGGCTTGGCAATAATCAGATCAAGACTTCCTTTCCGCACCAGATTGGGGATGAAGAAAGCCGTAATCACCACCGCGATCATCAGGCTGATCCCCGCTCCGATGCCGTTGACGATCTGATCTTCCAGAATGTAAATCGTCTGGCCAAGTCCGACTTCACCAACCTCGACTCCTCCGAAGAACAGCCCCAGACTCTGTGGCCAACCCCGCGAGGCGGTCGCCCGTGGCAAATGGACATCGAACAGATACTCCCCAGCGGGCGTGGTCTGATCCACGGGCGTGACCTGGGCACCGTTGATCCCGAAATGGACGGCAAACTGATTTTCCAGAAACGCGGTCATCATCGGTGGCGTGACGGCCGCGGCTTCCTCCGTCGTCACCGCGATCGGTTCGGCTAACTCGAACTCGGAGAGCGGTTTATCTCCCAGTTTCGGACGACTGGTGGTACTGGGAGCGGACAGCTTGACCGTCTTGCCAGGGGGCTTCTTCCAGGCGGCCGTGGCCTTGCGGAAAGCATCCGCCTCACCGTTTCGGCCGGGAGTTCCTTGGACTTTCAGGCGGAAGCGGACGTGCGAACCTTCTGTCTCGATGGCGCTCGGTTCGTAGCGAACTCCCGGAATGGTGCCGATGATTTGGGATGCGCCACTCTCCGGCAGGAACAGCACGAAGCGTTGGAGCAGCACATCGGGAATCACCCGCGATGCCGGGGCTGGCTCGAAGGACAAACTGGCGATGAGGCCGAGAAACAGCAGGCTCAACACCAACATCACATAGATCACGAACCCGTCCATCGCTTCGCGGAACGAGTCGCGGAGGATTGCGCAAAACTGCATTATTCCGCCCTCTTGGCCGTCGGGAGTGGAGCCGTCTTGCCCTGGCGGCGGTCGGTCCCTGGCTCACCAGATTCCACCATTTGTACGAAGACATCTTCGAGTGTCTGTTTCGTCTCAACCAAATGCCGCAGAGATAGTCTCTCACGTTGGAGCAGATGCAACACGGGGTCGATCGTTTTCCCCTCGGGGATTTCGACATCGTGAAAGGGATTGTGAGCCGTCACGGGGAACCCGAGCGCGCGCACATCTTCGGTGGGGAAGGCTTGCCCATCCGCCAGGCGAATCGTGTAGCGGTTCGTTTGCCGAGTCAGATCCGCGACGGTGCCTTCCCGGACGATCTGACCCTGATTCAGAATCGCCACGCGATCCGAGATCAGCTCGACTTCACCGAGTAGGTGGGAGTTCACGAAGATTGTGCAACCTTCCGATTTCAACCGTTGCAGCAGATCGCGGATTTCCTTACGGCCCACAGGGTCGACCCCGTCGGTCGGTTCGTCCAGGAAGATGACATCGGGGTTGTGGAAGAATGCCTGGGCAATGCCGAGGCGCTGTTTCATCCCTTTGGAATAGGTGCGGATCTTCGAGTCCATCCGTTTGCGGAGGCCGACGACATCCAACGCCTCATCGGCACGTCCGCGGCGTTCCGCGCGGCTCAGGCCGTAGAGTCGACCGTAAAAATCCAGCAAGCTCCGGGCGGAATGATAACCCGGAAAGAGGTGATCTTCGGGAAGGTAGCCCACACGATTCCGAATCGCGGTAGTCCCGGCTGGGGCACCGAGTAGATTGGCTTCCCCGTTCGATTTCTTGACGATGCCCAGCAGGATTTTGACGAGTGTGCTTTTCCCGGCTCCGTTTTGCCCGAGCAGGCCATAAATCGTGCCCGCCTCGACCGTCACCGAAACACCCCGCAATGCCGCGATCCGGCCATAGTTCTTGCACAAATTCGACGTGGATACGACCGGCACTGCCGCCTCCTGCGTAAGAGGTTTTTTCGTCGTCACTCGGCGTTCGCTCCACGATTCGCCGGTATACAGAAGATATGATTTTGGGCAAACCCGGAAAGCCATGCCACCGGAACCCCCGCGTTTCCTTCGCATCCACGAACCTGCGATTCTGGGGCTGAAAATCATCTGGACTCAACAGGTCAGGATTCCCCGATGCCTGGGAATGGAGACAATGACGGGAAGGAATCGTTCACCAGTATGGTGATGGGCCGCAACTCGGACAGCACCCCAGCGCAACGCGCCGGGGCGCATGAGACATCCACAACGGATTCACATATCAGACGCACACACGCAATGAGGCCGTGTGGGATCAACGCATCAACTTCCGGGCACGGGGGGTGTCTTCGGGTGCAATTTGAGCCGTTCCCGGTATTCCTGATTGAGCAGATCGCGGACGAGTCCCCGGTCGATGAGTTCCTGTTCGGGAATCGCACCAAGATCATGGGTATCTCGGATCCACTGATCGAGCGCAGCACTCATGGCTTTGCGTGTCTGGGCGTGGGCGGGGTCAGCGGCAAGATTGTGGATTTCGTAGGGGTCTTGTTGTAGGTCGTACAGTTCCTCCGGCGGCTTGGTCCGGGCGAAGAACTGCATCTGGACCGGGTTCAACTTCCCTTCTTTGGCGAGCCGCCGCCAGTCTTTCATGATCGGCATTTCATCCATGTAATTGATATATTGTGCGTACGGTATCTCGGGGTGAAAGTTGCGGATGTAGCGGAATCGTGGGCCACGCACGGAGCGAATCCGGTCGTAGGCTTCGTCCATTCGGTCGCGGGCGCTGAAGACATAGGCTGGCGCGGGCTGGTTTTTTGCGCCAAGGATGACTCGACCGGGCAGTTCCTGGGGGATGGGCGCACCCGCCAAAGCCAAAAATGTCGGGGCCAGATCCAAGAAGCAGACCAGATCATCCCGGACGCTGCCCGGTTGAATATGCCCTGGCCAGCGGGCCAGTAAGGGAACACGGGTACCGCTGTCGTAACACCAACGCTTTCCGCGACTCAGACCCCAGCCATGATCGCCGAAGAAAATGACCAAGGTATTTTGGGTCCACCCCTGTTGGTCGATCGTTTTCAGCACATCACCCACGAGGTAATCTAAAGCCGTGATGTTGTCGTGATATTTTCCGACACATTCCCGCACGGCGGGTGTGTCTGGGAAGTACGGCGGTAATGAAACTCGATTTCGGTCGTGCCGTTGGGCGGGGGTGAGCCGCTGTGTGTTCTGCGCGTAC
>JAIXLE010000145.1 GCA_026931725.1 Bacteroidales bacterium | reverse complement strand
CTCTGGGACGGTTACCCTGAAGCCACCAACGCCCCCTACGGCATCGCCAAGAAAGCGCAACTCGTGCAGGCACAGGCGTACCGGCAACAGTATGGGATGAACGCCATTACCTTGCTCCCTGTGAATCTGTACGGCCCACGCGATAACTTTGACCCGCATTCCAGCCATGTCATTCCCGCGCTCATTCAAAAAGTGATTTCCGCTCGTGAGGCGGGTCAGCCCGGAATTACCGTCTGGGGCACGGGTGCGGCGAGCCGAGAATTCCTGTACGTTGACGATGCCGCGGCTGGAATCGTTCAAGCGGTCGAGCGGTACGATGACCCCGAACCCGTGAACCTTGGCAGCGGGCAGGAAATCACCATCCGGGCATTGACGACGCTGATCGGCGAACTGTGCGGCTATGCGGGTGAGATCCGCTGGGATACCTCGCAACCGGACGGGCAACCGCGACGCTGCCTCGATACGTCTCGGGCGCGGGAACGGTTCGGCTGGCAGGCACACACCACACTACGAGACGGCCTCGCCGCCACGATCCGCTGGTACGAACAGATCCGAGGAACCCAGCCGTGAGTGAACACGGCCCCAAAATCGTTTCCATCGTGGATTACCCCGCTGAGGACACGCGGACCCGGCGGATGACTTATGCCTTCCTCGATTCCGTGATCGCGGGTGGCGCGGCCAGCGTGACGCTGCTCTACGAACAGCACCGACCATGCGTCGCCCCGGAACATCGGCGAGCGGTCGATCTCGAAATCGTGCAGGGCCGATCCGTCGATGTAGGGCATCCCCACCCGAATCTGCGATTCAAGTTGGCGAACCTCGCGGCTTTACCGTATCCGTTTTTGTTCCTGGACGCGGATACTTACGTTCTGGGTAATCTGAACACGATCTGGCAATACCGGCACGATCAACCCTGGATCGGGATTAACCATCAGTGGGTGCCCTCGGATGTCCGCACGCATCGGTCGCCATTTTTGAACTCGGGCGTGCAGCTCGTCGCGGACCCCAGCTTTTACGATCTGGAGGCCATCCTGGCGGTCCAGAATGCGGTGATGCCCCTCCATCGGCACCGGGACGTTCCGAAAAACGTACTGTTCCCGTGCCCAGGGTTCGATCAGGCGATCCTTTTTCGTTACTTCACATCCATCGGTTATGACTATACGCATCCGCACATCGGCCCGGAGTGGAACAGTTGTGCCGGTGTCACGCGTGTGGAAGGGGAACCCCATCACTGGCACGCCACCACTTTCGGGCTGAGCGCCAACTACCCGGTGCAGTTGATTCACTATTCGTCGCAATTCAAACCGTGGGCCATCGACTGCCCGATCTACGCGGCCTATGCGGATGTGTGAGAAAAAAGCCGCTCAGCGAGAATCCGGCCCACACGCGAGCCGATGACCTTGGCACCACTCCCACATGCATTGGGCCAACTTTTCCCGCTTTCCCCTCTTTTCCCTCAGAACGCGGCGGGACGGCCCGTCCCTATTCTGCCAGGGCTTCACGAAGCTCAATCCCTGCAGAGTTTTGGTGTTTCACCCAATCGCTCTTGACAGAATGCGGGCTTCTGGGGATGTACCCGCCGCGTGTGGGTGCAGGAATGGAGCATCTGACGGAGCTGACCCCGAGGGAGGGCGAACATGACTGGTCCTCGAACGGCCCATCCGGCCTTGACCGTGGCTGGTCTGATCGCCTTGATTGTCGGAGTGGGATTCCCCGCGACCTGTCATGCGTTCTTCTTCTTCGCTTGGTCCGGGAAGTTGAACCACGAACCCGCATCGTTGGTACAGCCGGGGACGGACCAATCCGCCAACCCGCCGAGCGCACGCTCTCCGACCGTCTCGGAAGAGAATCCGAACATTCCGCCCGGTATCAAAATACCGCCGAACGAGGTGATCCCCCTCGTTCCCGAACCCACTACGATTCTGGTCGCGGGTATCGGTTTGGTAGTCGTGGTCGCGGCACGAGTGGGCATGCGGTATCGCTCCGACCATTCCCCGCCATGATTAACCGATCACGCCCAGTTCCTTCCCTGCTTCCGTGAACGCGGAGATCGCTTGGTCAATCTGCTCCGCCGTGTGCGCGGCGGAGACTTGAATCCGAATGCGGGCCTGCCCCTGCGGGACCACTGGGTAGCTGAAACCGATCACATAAATCCCCTGACCCAATAACCGATTCGCCATGCCGGATGCTAACGCGGCATCGCCGAGCATCACCGGAAGAATCGGTGTTGGCCCTGGCTTTACGGTGAACCCCGCCGCTTCTAACCCACTGCGTAAGCGGGCCGTGTTTTCTCGCAGGCGTGCCCGCAGATCGTCCGCGGAACTGGCGATGTCAAACGCCTGCATTCCGGCTTGCACCAGAGCCGGTGGAACGGAGTTGCTGAACAGATACGGTCGGCTGCGGTTCTTCAACCAGTCGACCACTTCCGCGCGGCTCACGGTGAACCCGCCGGCCGCGCCGCCCAGGGTTTTCCCCAGTGTGCCGGTGATAATGTCGATGCGATCGAGGACACCCAGTTCTTCCGCGGCTCCACGACCAGTGGCCCCCAGATGCCCGGTGCCGTGGCAATCATCAATCCCCACCGCGGCTCCAAACTCATCCGCCAACGTGCAGATGTCCGGTAGCCGGGCCAGGTCGCCATCCATGCTGAAGACGCTATCGGTGAAGATGAGCTTGAACCGGCAATCCCGTGCCTCGGTCAGTTTCGCCCGGAGGTCGGCCATGTCGTTGTGCTTGTAGCGGAACCGTTTGGCTTTACAGAGTCGCACGCCGTCAATGATGCTGGCATGGTTCAGTTCATCCGAAATGATGGCATCCTGATCGCTGAGCAGCGGTTCAAACAGTCCGCCGTTGGCATCGAAGCAGGCGATGTAGAGGATGCAATCTTCCTTGCCGAAGAACCCGGCAATCCGCTTTTCCGCCTGTTTGTGAATATCTTGCGTCCCACAGATGAAACGAACGGACGATAAACCATAACCCCACTCGTCGAGCCCCTGCCGAGCCGCGGCGACGATGTCCGGGTGGTTGGCCAATCCGAGATAGTTGTTCGCGCAGAAGTTGATGACTTCCTGCCCCTTGACCGTGATGACCGCACTTTGTGGGGAATCAATTCGCCGTTCGGCTTTGTACAGCCCCTTGTCCTGGAGCCCGGCCAGTTCCGCCCGCAAATGATTCGTCAAGTTGTCGATTGGCATGGTTTGTCTCCTGATGTGTTCTCGCAGTGTCCATTCAACGACAAAACCCGACCGTGGACACGGTCGGGTTCGTAGAAGTTTGTGTCTGCTGTTCGCGGTTACAGCATCGGTGCCGATTGTTGAACGATTTCCCGCGTCGCCCGCCGTTTCACCAACCAACCCCTGAACGCCTTGTACGCCATCGGTGCGACCGAAAGCAGAACAATGGCGATAACGACTTTATCAATCTGTTTCTCGACTTTGAAGTTCTCACCGAAAATTGGCCGTAAGATCGGCTCCAACCAGAGATGTAGCGTGAATCCGAGCAAAAACATGCTCAGAATCCAGGACACCCCGCCAATCAGGTTATAACTGAGGAACCGGCGATACTCCATCCGGCCAATCCCGGCCACGACCGGAGCAAACGTCCGTAAAAACGGCATGAATCGGGCAATGATGATCGTCTTGCCACCGTGGAGGTTATAAAACTCCTGGGCGGCGAGCAGATGTTTTTTGTTGAAGAACCGCGATTCTTCCTTCTGGAATAATCGTGGCCCGGCCTTCACACCAATCCAGTAGCCGACGGTATCGCCGATCACCGCGGACGCACACAGCGAACCGACCAGGATCATCACGGACTGCGAATCCCAACCGACCCCATGCGCGACGATACCCAGCGTCACAAGCAGAGAATCCCCTGGCAGGAAGAAGCCCACGAGTAACCCGGTTTCGGTGAACACGATGAAGTTCACGGCCACGAACGCGGCCCAAAAGACTTCGGGCCGCCCCAGAATCGCCTTCCAGGCTTCCGGGTTTGTCAGGTTGCTCACAATCTGGATCAGGACTTGCCAGACTTGGAGGAGAAAGTCTTCCATAAACCTCAATCCAGTCGGGATGCAGGGGGCCGATCGCCACCGGGTTCCGTGCGAGCCGCACCATCGGCCGCGCATCGGCGATAGCCTAGCTCAGATTCCGCCCGAACGGAAAGGCCAATCGGGCTGGGGCGTTATTTGGCTTTGCGTTCGAGGACGATACGGATTTCATCCGGCCCCGATGCATCAAAATTCGCGGGACGTGTTTGACCGGGTGCGGTGAATACTAACGTCAGTGCGCCGTTCTCGTGTTTGTAGATCCCCGGCATCGTTTTGCCTTTTTCCGGGCCGGCAGTGGGTTTCAAGTCGATGGTGGCCGGTTTCTTACCATCATCCACGGTAATCTCCGCGGTTCGGGTTTCCCCACTACTCTTGATTGTGATTGTACCCACAGCGATCGTCACGCCTTCAAACGAATCGACAATCGCTTTCGGGGCCGCTTTACTGCCTTTGGTCATCTCTTTAATGACATAATCGCCAATGATCGCTTTTCCGGCTTCGCCCGAATCCGCCTGGGTCAGGGCCACGGTGGACATGAAGAAAGCCAACCCGATAGCAACACGCATCATCACGAACTCCTGCTTGAGCGCTCTTGGACATCGAATCTGGTCTTGGGGGTTCAGGAAATCTGCCCCAAACCCCGAGCGATCCCCCGCAGGGTAGCCTGTGACCAGCAGAAACACTAGCCGAACTCGTCCTTGGGCTGGGTGCCTTGCGTCCTGTCTGCCGGGCCGCTGGGAGAATCCTTCCCAGTTTTGAGCAAGTGTACTTTCACCCGGCGCGCGGATGGTGTCTAATCTACCCCATCGCCTGCGACTCTTTCCAACATGGCTATCATCAGGAGTCCACCTCGGGATTCGACGGGGGGCACCGGAGTAGAAAGGATTCTCACCGATGTCTGGGCGTTTTACCGTGCGATGTCTCTTCGCCTGTCTCGGTTTGTGCTGGGGCACCGCAGCCGTGCAGGCACAGTTCGGCTGTAGCCCGTACCCCTATCTGGGGCCGATGGTCTATTACCCGCTCCCCGTGCAACCGCTGTACTATTGGGGGCCGCCCATCGTCGCTGTTGCGGCGACGACTCCCGCACGCACCACCGCCACGGCGACAGCTTCCGTCCCGCCAGCCGTTACCACCGTGCCACGGCAGACTCCGCCGTCCATTCCGCCCGCCCAGACCACCGAGAATCGCCCCACGGGTGTTCGTCCTCCTGAAACTGCCCCCCCCGCAACGGTACGACCCACGGAGTACGCGCTGCCTCAAGTCGCGCAGCCCACGCCAGCTGTGCCGACAACTTCCGACACCCCGAAAACAACCGCGCCTGTCGTTCCTCAAGCCGTGCCCCGTGTGGAGATCGAACGTCCGCGGGTGCCGCCCGTCCCGCCACCGACGGACACCCAAACCGCGCCGGTGAATCCCTTGGTCATTCCTCTCGGGCCGACCGATACGCCCTCCCCCACGGGTCGCCCCGCTGTGCCTCCGCTGGCGGAGCCCACGCCGCCCCCCAAGCTGTCACCGATGACTCCGACTCCGGCTCCCCATGCGGGCGGGTACACCATTCCGTCGATCAACCCGAAGCCAGCCACCGAAGGGAGCCCGAAGCTGCCGCCATTGAAGTTGCCGACCTCTCCTTTGGAGTCCGCGTCTTTCTTCCGGCCTCAACACGCGGAACGCCCTCTCCGTGTCGATGTCTTCCCCGTTGCGGGAACCGTAGCGACGCGTGCCACCGTGGGAGTCTTCAACTACACGGAGCAGGAAATCGAATTCACGCTGGCCGGAAAGCATCATCGCCTCCCGGCTCGGCATTGTGTCTGTCTGGAAAGTGGAGAATCCGAAATTGACTGGCAGGTGAACCGGCAACCGCACCAGCACACCGCCTTGCCTGTGGGCGCGCATGGAGTGGAAATCGTGATTCGCCCCTGAATGGGAAGACACACCGAACCGGGGACGACAGTCCCCGGTTGTCCGACAAGCATTCTCAGACCTGCAAACCCGCCTGGCGGCCCGTACTCCAGGCGGATTGAAAGTTGTAGCCGCCGATCCAGCCATCCAAGTCCAGGACTTCACCGGCGAAGTAGAGATGCGGCATCCGTTTGCTCTGCATTGTCCGTGAATCCACTTCATCGAGACAGACACCCCCAGCCGTCACCTCGGCTTTCTCGTAGCCGAGCGTGCCACGGAGGGGGATTCGCAGATGTTTCACAGTCGATACGATCTTCTGGCGGTCGATCTTGCTGAGCGCTGCCGATTTCCGATCGGTGGGGAGGTCACAGAGCGTCAATATCTGATCGGCGATGCGGCGCGGAATCTTCCCGGCCAGCACCACGGCCAGGAGTTGCTTGCCATGAGCCAGGGTTTCCGCCTGTACGAAAGAATCGAACTGCGGTTCCGACAGATCGGGAAGTAAATCGACCTCCAGAACGAGCGTAGCCGGTTGCGGATGGCCGCTGACGGCTCGGCTCACATCCAGCGGAGCCGGGCCGGTCAGTCCGAAATGGGCAAAGAGGACCGAACCACGGCGTGATGTCAGCGGTTTTGGTCCTTCACCGAACACCTTCAAAGTGATGTCCGGCATCGTGATGCCTTGCAGATTTTTGACCCAGGCGGGCTGCGTGGTCAACGGCACCAGTGCAGGGCGGGTCGGGACAATGGTGTGACCGAACTGTCTGGCAAACCCGTAGCCATCGCCCGTGGTGCCGCAACCGGGGAAGGAAAGCCCGCCCGTGGTGACGATGACCTTCGCCGTTGTGAGAGAGCGTTTTTCCGTGCTGACGCGAAAGCCACCCCCGGTGAGCGGTTGCACGTCCCGCACGGGTTCGGACAAGGCGGGAGTCACTCCACTGCGTTCCAGCCGCCGGAGCAGCGCGTTCAGAACATCGAGCGCCCGATCACTGATGGGGAAGATTTTGCCCGTGTCCTCGATCTTCGTGGCGACACCTTCCCCCTGGAAGAACGCCACCACATCGCGGGGGCCGAAACCGGCCAGTGCGGAGTGCAGGAATTTCCCATTCGCACCAAAAGCGGCCACAATCCCCCGATTGTCACAGTCATGGGTGATGTTACACCGCGTGCCGCCGGACATGAGGATTTTGACACCGGGCTTGCGGGCTTTTTCCAGCAGCAGCACCCGTCTGCCGCGCTCCGCCGCATGGATTCCGGCCATCAACCCGGCGGCCCCCGCTCCGATGATGATGGCATCGTAGTCGTGCTGCTCCGGCATGGTCACGAAACCGCCGTGGTACGAAGCCGGGTCAATAAAGCGTGAAAGTCCGCCGGAGCGGGCACATCCCACGACAGTTTTTCCCCCGATTCGGGATGTACGAAACCGAGCCGAGCCGCGTGCAACATGGGCCGATTCGCACCACTCGTATCCGCGACGGGGCGACCATTGATCGGGCGATCATACACACGTTCCCCGCACAGGGGCGTTCCCGCTTCTCCCAAGTGAATCCGTACCTGATGCGTCCGCCCTGTTTCCAAGCGGCACTCCACGCAGGCGAACGCGCCCAAGGGTTCCAACACTTTCACATAGGTCACGGCGCGTTTACCATCCTCGGCAGCGGGAGAATCGGCACTCCCTCGCCGACCATCACCCCGATCCCGCACGAGAACCGATTCGATCCGCCCGACTGGGGGGATGCCGCGTGTCAGAGCCAAATAACGACGATCGGCGGTATGTTTGCGGAATTGCCGGGTCAGGTCCGCTGCTGCCGCGACGGTGCGAGCGAACACGACCAAGCCGGATGTATCACGGTCGATGCGATGCACGGGAATGACGCGGATGCTCGGAGAACCCAGCAAACGTGGCAAGAAATCCGCCAGCGTTTTCGGGAGGTAGGCTTGGCCACGTTCTCCGAATTCGGCGATTTCCTCGGCGTGGCGTTGCGTCGTCAACCCTGCCGGTTTGTTCACGACCACGACCGCGTCATCGGAATAAACCACAATATCCGGCGAGAACGGTAACGGGTCGATCGGCTTGGCCGCCGGTTTCGCGGCGGGTGGTTTGGGGGTAGCCTGGGCCGTTTTCGCCTTGGGTTTCGCGGGTGGTTTGGCTTCGGAAAGGGTGGATGGAACCGTGACGGTGCCTTCCCGCACCCAAATGCGGTTGCCGCGCTTGATCCGCTTTGCGACATCGTTGCAGGGGAAGCCCGCCACACGCACATGGCCCCCATCCACGAGTCGCTTTGCCTGATTCCAACTCAATTTGAAACGATCCCGCAAGACAGCCGCCACGGTTTTGCCCGCGTACTTCTGCTCGGCGAGAAACTCAATCGGCGGCATGGCACACTCAGTTCATCAGGAGAACGGAAAAGAGAATTGTAGCGAATTTTGACCGAGTTGGGGGAAACTGGGTCGAGTTCCGCGATCATCGGCACGGCGACGAATATAATTCCGACTGGGCGACCAAACTCCGACAGAATTGCGGATGCGGCTTGCGAGTCTCCATTCGTGGTGGTAGCCTCGCATTTGCTCCCGTCTATTTGAAAATGTGAAACCAACACCGGAACCGCTTCGGTGTTATAGTGATAACCGTCTTTTCTGATGTACGAGATGAATCGAATGTCTTCTCGCCATATCCGCGTCTGTTCGCTCTTTCTCCTGGCACTGACCGGGCTCGGTCTGGGAACCGGAACCATCCTCGGCCAGGATATTCTGGATAACAAATTCCCGGCTCCGCAGAAGCCCGACTTCCGCGATGAACAACGGATGCGGGCCATGCGGGATGGCAAAGCCCGCGTCGGCGGCTCGGAGGCCGAAAAGAACAAGGCCGCCTTCAAGGCCGTTGCCGAGTTTTACATCTACTCGATCAATGACGCGAAGTATTACGGCATCCACTCGGGTGATGGGCAACTCAAACCCCGGTTACCGAACTCCTTACTGGATTCGGTTTTCACGGAACTGAAACGGTACCTGCTCATTCCCGCGATGGATTCCCGGTTCACCACCGACCAAGCGGAATACATCGACGGGTTTGCCAACGCTCTCGATGATGCCATTCGCCCGATGTTGAAAAGCCGAGAACCACTCGTGCGGATGAACGCGGCCCGTGCATTGGAAGTCGTGGCAGAATCCGGCGCCGCCGTACATGCCAAGACCATCACCACATTGCTCAAAGACCCCAAAACCCGCCCAGAAGTGTTGCTCTACGTCTATAAAGCCGCGGGAAAGTTATTGTCCGCGTATCACCCGCTCGCCATCCGTAACCCGGACCCCAACCGTCATGCGATCCCGAATGAACTGCTTGTGCCGCTGCTGCAAGCCTTGGAAAATCACATCCTGAAGAATCCCCCGGTCGCCGAACACGTTGTCATCGAAAAACCGGCCCCCAAAGCCCTCCCGCAAGGTGGCGAAGCCGAACCCGCAGCGGCCCCAGCGGCGGAACCGGAAGCTGGCGGAAAGCTCGAAACCACTGCACTGACTACGGATCAAATCGAGATTATCCGGTTCTTCCGCCGCGATGCGGTGCGTGCCCTGGCGAAGGTGCGTGTGGATGTCGTGGGTGGTGATGGCGAACCGGAAGTCCGTCCCGCATATACGCTCGCCCAGGTCGCCGTCAGTGATCCGGCCATTCTGCCCGCTCCTGGTGCCATCGAAGTCATCGAAGCCGTCATCGGTCTGCTGCACATCTCCCCGAGCAACAAACTGAACATTGACGAACTGGCGAACGTCGTGGCCATCGGGCTGGGTACTTTCGCGCAACTCAAAGCTGTCCCCGGAGATACGCTCACGCCGGAACAGCAATTGATTTCCTGGAAGCTCTACGCGGCTCGACTCGTGGATGCCTTCACCTACTGGCGGGGCAGCGTGAACCGGAACCCCCGCGCTTTGGCGGCTCAAGCCATCATTCGCTCGCTCAGTGACACCGCCATGTCGGAAGTGGTCACGCGTCTGGATCGCACGGGGTCCGCCGTGGGTAGTGGTATCAATATCAATCGACTCACCGAGTGGTTGAACCGGAACGTGCCCAAGGACCGCAACCGCAGCCTGTTCAACGATTCTCCGAAATATAAACTGGGAATCTCTCAGCGACCTGGAAATTGATACACTTGTTATTTGTCCACCGAACGCCTCGGGCGTTCCCATTCGTGAAGGATGAACACCATGTCGCGCTGGCTTTGGGCCGGTATCCTATTGTTCCCATTTGCGGCGGGTGTCGATGCCCAGCCACGAACTTCCGGCCATCGTGCAGGTTATATCGCCTTGCGTGTGAATGTCGGTGGCACTGCGGCCCCCGGCGCGGGTGGTGCCTTCCCTGGTGCGGAGATGACCCCACCAGGTAGCCCCGGTTTCCCGCCCCCTGGAGGTGGAGCGTTCCCCATGCCCCCTGGTGCAGGCGGCCCCGGAATGCCCGGCGGCCCAGGGGGACAGCCCAATGCCGCTGCGACTGTGGATTTCAGCAAAGCGGTATTCGCGGTGATCCCGGTTAGCAAAATCGATCAACGCTTATTCTATCCCAAGTCGCGGGCTTCTCGGACCAACCCTCGCCACGTTGCCGCCTATACTCCTTACGGATCGACGCTACTTTATACCGACAACTCAACCGTTCAACTGTACCCCGTCAGCGGTACAACTCTGCAAGAGATCGTGCAAGCGCAGTACAAGAAGATCAAAACCTTCGATGCTCTGTTGGATGTAACAGGGGATGCACTGGCAGCAGGATTGACCGATCTCACCATCAAATACGCGGAAGAACTGGTCGCCAAGGCCAAACCGGGCGCGGATTCCAAAGCATCTCCGCGTGTGCAAGCTGCCGTCGCCGCACTGACTCGCGTTTTGCCGGACCTGGAAAAAGACCTTCCTCCCCACACGGAAGCAGACCTCTGGAAAGAGCGATTCCGGGCCGCCGGGATCGAGAACAGCCCGCACTATGCCCTGATCCACTTCGGCGAATCGTTCGTGTCTCACGATACCGTTCAGGCGAATTTGGACCAACTGGAAGAGAACCTCAAACAGTTTTACCTGTGGCATGCTCTCAAGGGCGTGGTGCTGCCCCAACCGCAACAGAAACTCCTTGTGGTTCTCACAAACAAGGTGAGTGAATTCGGACAGGTCCGCCATGCCCTCGACGGCAACCGCGTCACGTCGGATTCGTTCTACTGCCCGCAATACAATATCGTCGTCCTGGCACCGGAGCGACTCGATGACGCGGGCCGCACCTTCACACGTTTTGTCCAAGGTTTGTATCGGGAAGGCTACAATCGTGCGGAACTCGTGCATGGCACCACGCCACCGCTCGATACTACCATGCCGCAGACGATCAATCAGCAAGCTCTGGAAATCACCCGCGTTATGACGATTGCTCTGGTCGATCGTCGCATCGAAGATGAAACCCGGCTTGCGGCGGTCAGTCGGGAAGGAACTCGCCAACTGTACGCTGCAACGGATATTCTGGCACCGTTTGTCCGCTACCCGGAATGGGTCGAAAACGGGCTCGGCAATCTGTTCCACAAGCCGAAAGGTCCGATCGTCACGGATTCCGGCAATGGCCATCTCGTCATGGGTGTGAATCTGCATTTCGGGATGGGTGCGCCGAACTATATGCTGCACCGCCTGTACCGACAAATGGCCGCCAAGCGGGAACTGCACCCGGATTCCGCGGAAATGCTCCGACAAACCCTGTTGGATCATTACTTCGATGCGGTGCGTCTCGGTGTGGATGCGGACCCTGCCTCGGTCATGCCGGTCGATCGCCCCCGTGAGATCCCCCTGGTGGGGTCGCGCCCGGCTACAATGGGGCCAGCGGGCGCGTTCCCTGGTGGTCCTATCGCGATGGGTGGCCCCGGCATGTTCGGTCCCGGCATGGGTGGTCCCGGCATGGGTGGTCCAGGGATGGAAGCCCCCGAGGGTGGATTCCTTCCTCCTTCGGGCATCTTCCCGTCGTCTCCTGGTGGTGTTCCCGGTATGCCTGTCCGCGACCCTGCTGCCGAGCGTGCGGCTCTGATGACTCGACTCGCGGCCAAATCGCAGGTCACATCCTGGGCGTTGACGTACTATCTGGCCAATCAGAAGCTGCCCACCCTGCTGAAATTTTATGCGGAGCTCGGCAAATTACCGCGGGACATGACGTTGGACCGCGATCAGGTGTTCCAGATCTTCTGCAAAACATTTGGACTGACGAACGCAGACGGAACAGAATTGAACCTGATCGCGTTCAAGGCCTTCGCGGCGGACTGGATGAAGTACATGGCCACTGTCAATCCCACGGCTGTCGATGTCCCCGTCACCGCGTTCACGACACC
This sequence comes from Bacteroidales bacterium, assembly GCA_026931725.1. Taxonomy (GTDB): domain Bacteria; phylum Planctomycetota; class Planctomycetia; order Gemmatales; family Gemmataceae; genus JAIXLE01. The sequence goes on along the minus strand of JAIXLE010000145.1, from coordinate 15,972 downwards.
TGAGCAAGGGTTTGCACCTGGAGCCAATTTCGGCCCGATGGGTTCTCCCTGATTTTCCCCAATGTAACCTGCGAGAATCAGCGTTACCCTGGATGACCCCTATGCAAGCGGGCCAGTTCATCAACCGAGTGGTTGGGTAAACCTCAGAGGCAAAACAGAAGGAGCGGATCGGTAACCCGATCCGCTCCTTCTTGAGTTGCGATCAGTCGCACTAACTCTGAATCGGCATGCAGACCTGTTCGAGTAGCTTTTCCGCTTTCTCCTGAATTAAGTCCGCGAGGTTCGGAATCGGCGTGCCTTCTGGCAGCGATTCTCGGACGGCTGCCAGCCAGCGGGGGAAGCTCGACAACAGAGCGTAGCCATCCAGCGATACCGCTTCGAGTCGCGCACTCCGACCGCGCCGCTCGGATTCGGCCCAGAGTGTTTTGCTCTTGCCGGTCAGGCTCATATCATCTTCCGGCCGCAGTAAGATCAAATGATCGACTACTTGCGGTTCCGTATCCATCACGCTGAGCTTGATTTCCAGATCCTTGGGCTTGCCCGCTCCCCGTGCGAGGAACAGCCCGACCCCGACTTTCCACGGTTGGCCATCTTTGCAAGCCCAGTGCGCCAGCGTGACGGCTCCATAGGTCGGATGGTCGCCGAACGGCCATTCCGGGACAACGTGTTGCAACCGCCACGGCCCCACCTTGACACCGTGTTCATGGCAAATCGTCAGCAGGGTGCCCAATGCCGCTTGCAGTTCACGGGTCGCCCCGGTGAGGGCACCATCGGGTTCGAGCTTCCGGCGAGCGGTGCGGAATTCCTGATCCCAAAGCTCGGCCAGCATGGCTTGCGTCATACTGGTGGATTTGGTGGTGGGCTTCACCACAGCGGCGGACGACCCGTTGTCGGCCACGGTCGGAAAGGGATCGACCAGCGGCACCTCCTCGGCCGCGGGTGGTGTGGCTGCCATCATCGCGGGAGCAGGAGTCGCAGTCGGAACCGCGACCGGAGCCGGGGTCGGTTCGGGTTCGGCGGGGATTTCGACCACTGATACTGATTTGAACGTCACCTGCGGTGGCATTACCTGCGGTGGCAGGGTCGGTTCCGCTGCGTTGCCGAGCAGGGAGTGAATCCGATTCTGCTGCTCGTGCGCTGGCGTGGCCGGGCTTTCAGGCATGGCGGGCAGCCGGTTGAGGGGCTTTTCGGCCACGGGTTCCGGGGGAGCATGAGCCGGTTCAGTCGGCTGGCCGAGCAACGCGGCCATCGACGGATTGGCGGATTCTTCTTCTAAGGATGCTAACCCAAAACCGACTTCAGCAACGGTGGGCGACATCGCTTCGAGAGACGGCGTGACTGCCGCTTCCGCCTGAGCTCGCCGGGTGTCGGGCAGGGCATCGTCCGGGCCGTAAATCAGATGATCGAACAGGTGCCGGAACTGCTGAAGCATGTCCCGCAGGGTCGGTTCGGTGCGGGCGATCCGGTCCACTTGTTCTTCGGCGAACGGGTGGATTTCCGGTAAGCCGGTCGCATCCGGGATTTCATCGAGGACCGGCCGGAGTCGTGCTTCGACGACCCGTTGCACGAGGGCCGGTGTCGGGGCTTCCAGGCGAATGGCCTTCACGGTGCCGAACTTCGGAACGTGAACCGGATTGTTCAGTCGATCTTGAATGTAACCATCGAGGCTGGGCACGAAGCGGTTCCATAAGCCGCGTTCCGCGAAGACGAGGAAGCAGAGCCCGTCGATTTGGTGCATCACCTGCACGATCCCGGCGAAAAAGGCTTCGGCGGTTTTGTGAGCATCATCGGAACGGCGGGCGAGCAACAAGTCTTCCAACTGGTCGAAGGCCACCACGACCGGAATTTTCAACCCGCGGAACAGTTCGGTTAGCACTTTGAACAGTGCCAGCACCAGATCTTGACGGGTCGGGCGGACGTGGAATTCCAACTCCGCGAAGCCGTAGGTGAGGAACCCGGCGAGTTCGCCTTCGTCACCGAGCAGAATCGCACGGGCAAAGCCTTGAATAATCTGCCGACGCATCAGCCCGGCAGTATTTCGAGCTTCGGTCTTTTCGGTGTAGGTGCAGATGAGTTCCAACGCGCGCTCGGGTGTCATTCCGGCATCGGCGAGTGCCTGGGCGAGCGGCATCGGCATGCGGGCGAAGTTCGAGTAGCCCGAAAGGTTGTCGGCGAGCCAGTCCGCCCGTTCCGCGGCTTGCTGCACGCCGAGCCCTAACCGTTTCCCCCAGCGGCCCAGACCCGGCGGCGGGAATAGTTCCACTTTGTCTTCCGGTGTCAGATCCCGCAGCGCGACACCCAGTTGCCGGCGCACGAGTTGATCGCCGACAAACGCCAGTGGTCGGGCACCTTTTTGCTTGCCGCCGCCGAGGAGGGTGTCAATAATCTGGAACAGCAGATATTCCAGGAAATCCGTGTCCTTCTGATAGACACCGGGTGTGACCAGCAGTTGCCATTGGCCGCCGGTGCCGTGTTTGATGCTGTGCAGCAGGTGCGTTTTGCCTGCCCCTTTGTTTCCGAGGATCGGCACGATTTCGGAATGCGTTTGGGGATCGTAGCGGTACAAGTCGATGATCGCGTGCAGCAGATCGCGTTCCGCGTGGAAGAGTTCGGGAACGTGGTAGCGGGCACAGACTTCATCGTCTGGGTTGCGGGCAAAATAGTTGCGGAACGGGTTTCCGGCCCGCTTAAGCGTGTCCCGAGCTCGTGCGGCCAGGTCACGGTTCGGGGTGATCGCGGTCATAGTCATCGTGGTGGTCCTCCGTGACGGATCCAGTCAAAAAAAGTCCGGCATTCATACTGCGAGCAACAGCCAAACACCGAGGGTTCACGTCTGACATCGTGTCGAGGCGTAGTAAGCGATGTTGTGCCCGGCTAACAGGGCGTAAGCGGGTTCCGGCAAGGCGTACAGCGGGCCGGTCCAGGGGTGGAGATACACCTGCCCGGCCGCGTGGAGCGAACGCAAACTATCGTGAAATGCCCCGATCGTGGGCGGGTTCTCACGGCAAGTCAGGCTGCGGTACAAGTCCGGGAGTGGGCAATCCTGACCCGCCCCCGCGGACGATGCCCAATCGGTAAGCCGAGCCAGAATCGCTTCCGCGAGTTCTTCCGCTTCATACAGAGCGGGGGCGATGCGGTTGACCGGCGCGGTCAGCGTCGCGGTTCCGTTCATATGTTGAACCCCGATTCGGGATAAGTTCGGCGTATCGACTGGTGTGGAAGGGGGTTGCGGTGTCGAGATGCGGGCCACGGCTAACTGCGGTAGCACCATCCCCGCTACGGCACGCATACCGGAGAGGCTCTCGGCGAGTCGCCGCACCGTGCCCAGTAATTCCCCGATTTGTCCTTCCCGGCTTTCCAGGGCACGCACGAAATCTTCAAGAATCTGTTTCGGATTGGATTGTTCAATCAGGAACTGAATGCCCTTTTCCGTGGCGGCATACAGTTCGCGGGTGGTTTTGCCACGGGTTTCTGTCCGCACCACGCGTAGGAGTCCTTCCTCCAAAGCGCGGCTCATGGCAGGCTTGGCGGCCACGGCAGCGGGAAACAAGCCGGGTTCGGATTTACCCGCGACGAGGGGGACACCCGTAGGCTCGGCTGCGGCTTGCGTCAGCGCGTCGATGAGCAGTTGAGTGAATTTATCAGCCACTGGCAGTGCGTCCGTGCGTCCGTGCGTCGGGGGAGCATGGCTTCCGAGCCACGGCGGCTATGCTATCCCGCATGGTCCCCCGGATGCAACCCCGACCGCGCACCGATTTGGCGGGGATTATGACTCCACACTGGAACGTCTGCGCACGCGGTGTATGATCGACCGCAACGCCGCCGACTCCCCCTGGGCGGTCGCCGCCCCATAACTCTACTCCAGAAGGAGCCGGGAATGACCCACCGATGCTGTGCCCTTTTCGGGCTGTTCTTGGGACTGGCTACGGCCAGCGTCGCCGCGGATTACCCCACCCGCAGCGATTTCGATCAAAATGTTGTTGAGACGTTGAAGAATGTCCACAACCAGGGCGCGGACCTTTACAACACCGGCGATTCCTCCGGCTGCCTGCGTATGTATCAGGGGGCATTGCAGACCATTGCCCCGCTGCTCAGTCATCATCCCGCGATCAAACAGACGATCAACGAAGGACTCAGTAGTGTGGGCAAACTCGAAGGAACGCGGGCGCAAGCGTTCCGATTGCACGAACTGATTGAACAGGTTCGCTCGCAACTCAAGGATGAAGTGAAAAAAGCCGCGCAACCGGAACCGAAGAAGATCGACCCCAAGCCGGAACCGAAGAAGCCGGAACCGGCCCCCATGCCGAAACCGGAACCGAAGAAGCCGGAACCGGCCCCCATGCCGAAGCCGGAACCGAAGAAGCCGGAACCGAAGGCCGCGGCGGGTGCCGTGTCCGGCAAACTGACCATCGACGGGAAACCCGCGGCAGCAGCGGAAGTCACGTTTGTCACGCTGGGTACTCCGCAACCACAAGTGTACTCGGCCAAGGTATCCGATGGGGCATTCACCTTCCCGCAGCCGCTGCCGGTGGGCAAGTACGCTGTCATGGTTACAGGTAGCGCACAAAGTAAAATCGCGGACAAATTCCAGACCGTGCAATCGTCCGGGTTGACTGCGGATGTGACAGCCAAACCGAACACACTCAATCTGGATCTGCAATCGAAGTGAGTTCGGGCGGGAGTCGTCTGCATTCCCCCCCCAGGGTGAGGCTCCGAATGCCCGGCTCACCCTGGGAAATTCTGACGGATGTTCACTTCCCTGGTAATTGGTCCTGGCCAGCTGTCAACCAGTTCAAATCCAGCTTCGCAATCGTGAGCAGTTGATACGCATCGGTGTTCTTTTGATTCGGTTTACCCCGTTCATAAACACAATAGATCGTTCCATCGGGGCCAACCGCGAGATCGGAATAGGCACTCGCGCCGGGTTCCAGCACTCGTGATACCGCCCAGGTTTCCCCTTCGTCATAGCTCAGTCGGATCGTCAAATTCTTACGCGCTGTGGCACTGTTCGGATTCGCAAACACAAGACGGTTACGGTCAGAAGTGGGTTTGCGGCTGAGTCGGCATAACGCTGCCATGCAGACGGGTTCCACCAGTGTCTCATCGAATCGTGGTCGGCTCCACTGCGTCGCACCGTTGGGGCTGATGGCCACGGCGCGGCGTTTCTTGTTCTCACTGCGGATGTTGACCATCACACGGCCATCGGCCAGTTCGGCGATGACGGTTTCGCTCGGATTCAAAAGCGGGTCTGTTTCATTGGCGATGATGGCTCCCGCGTGCCAGGTTTTCCCGGAGTCATCAGAAGAGATCGTGGAAATGCACGAAGGTTTATGGCCGTTCCCCTCTGTGCCGCGTGCCAGCCAAACGGGAACAATGAGCCGGCCCGAGCGGAGTTGGATACCGTGCCCCGGCCCCGTGGCCATGACCTTCCAGTTGTACATGGGGCGGAGTTCGTCACAGGCAGAGGTGATTTCTCGCGGCGGAGTCCAGGTTTGACCGTCATCGTCTGAGCGAATGTAGAAACACCGCTGATACTCGATGCAGTAGAGGCCGTGCACCGCGCCGGTCTGCACATCGGGGATCATCACGATGTTGTTGACGGTGGTTTCACCTTCTTTCCCAGACTTTCGGGCCAGCGCGGCGGGATTCTTCGTGAACTTCACATCCGGCAAGGGTAGCCGTTGCGCGGGTTCCCAGGTTTTGCCCCCATCCGTGGAACGGCGAACTAACGGGTCAATGGCGGCCCAGTCTGAGCGGTCCTTTCGCGCTTCACAATAGACCAGCAGCGAACCTTTGGGAGTCACGATGATTCCGGGAATCCGGTAAATCGTGTACCCGTTGGTGCCCGCGGTGAATAGGTTTGTCTTGACCGGCTCCGCCGCGAACCCACTGTTCATGACGAGAATTACCAATCCGAAAGCTGCACGCAACATCGTTCACCTCATGGTATTGTCCTGGGATCCTTGAGATTCGGCATTCGTAAGAATTATTCTTCTGTGGACTCATTATCCAAGGTATGATCCGTGAATCCGATCGCTTTCAGAAAGCCATCCGGCGGGGTCATCTGCACGCTCCCGTTCACGAGTTCCATCGGGAAACGCTCCCAGCGGTGGCCGTGAATCCAGAAGACCTCATCCGATACTGGGTAGGGTTCATTCTGATAATTCTTCTCGGCCAGCACTTTCAACAGGTGAAAATAGGGGATGCCATTTGATGTGGCTGGGCAGCAGAATAACCAATCGCGTGAGGGGATCGCTACCACCCAACCGCCCGGTGGGGTGTCCACGATGTCGGCGAGGATCAGAGCGCGGGAGGCATCGTAGGAATCGCTGAGATGCCCCACGAGAATACCGGATTCCGGGTGAAGAAGTTCGAGCCAATCCGTTGGTGTACGATCTTTTAGGTTTTCGATGGACTGATCGAGCCAATCACCCGGCGTTTCGTGAGAGTGTTCGATCTGTTCGGAGGTGACATAGGTCATGAAGTTGGGGAAGTCGATGACCAGATTCAGGCTGAGGTCGGTTCCGGGGAGTCGCTTGCTCCAGGGGAGCCGCTCCAGTCCGCGGAAAGGCTGTCCGACCCGCACGAGGATGCGGTGCCGTACCCGTTCCAACTGATCGGGTAAGTCGGGTTGTGTGGCCCCGGATTCCAGGATGTGTTCGAGGAAATCTTGAATGATCCGCTGGCTTTCGGCGGCCTCGACATTGCGACAGCGGCGGTGCAGATTCGCCAACCCCAGGTAGCCAGCTTCCCCGTCTGGGTCGAGGTAATCCAGCCCATCGGCGTGCCAACCCGATACGGTGAACCCACGGGTTTCGAGTTCGTGGGCGACGGTTTGGCGGAATACCTCCGGCAATTCGCCATTCTGTTCGTCATCCTTCATCCGACTTCTCCCCACACGGTCATTCCCTTTCATCAGCGGCCAGCTGACACGGGCAGCGGATATGGGGTCAGCGTAACAGGGTTCCCCCGTCGGTGACACACTCCCTCTCCAGATTCTGCTGAATCGGCTTGACCCGCTCGCCGTGGGTTTGACAATAAATCTAGCTCGGAATCTTCTCTCTCAAACCCTGTTGTGAGGGCACCATGCCAAAATCTCCTTCCCGCCGAACATTCGGTAAAGCCGCCGCGGGTACGGTGGCGTTGACCGCCTCCAGTTACCGTGCGATTGCGGGCGCGAACGATCGCGTGCGTTTGGGCTGCATCGGTGTTGGCAACCGGGGTGATCAACTGCTGGATGCCTTCCTGGTTCACAAGGATTGCCAGGTCGATGCGATCTGTGATGCCTATGAGCCGTATCTCGAACCCGCGAACAAGAAAGCAGGCGGCCACGCCAAGCTGTTCAAGGATTATCGCCAACTGCTTGCCCACAACGGGCTTGATGCCATCGTGATTGCCACACCGGATCACTGGCACGCCTTGCAATTCGTGGATGCCTGTCGGGCGGGCAAAGATGTCTACGTCGAAAAACCGTCGAGCCTGACCGTCGCCGAAGGGCGGGTGATGTGCCGAGTCGCGGAAGAGACGAAGCGGATCACGCAAGTTGGTCTGCATCGCCGGTCGATTCCGTACATTCGAGAGGCCGTCGACCTGATCCGTTCCGGGGCCATTGGCAAAGTCACGGTGGCGAAGGCGTTCTTCCACCGCAATGAGTCGCCCATGGGCATCGGCAAGCCCGCGAACAGTGAACCGCCAGCCGGGCTCGACTGGGATTTGTGGCTGGGGCCAGCGAAGCAATCCGCCTTCAACGCGAACAAGTGCCTCTACAAGTTCCGCTGGTTCTGGGAGTATTCAGGCGGGCAAGTTACCAACATGGGGACGCACTACCTGGACGTGATCCAGTGGGCCATTGGTCAGGATGCCCCGAAGGCCGTCGCGTGCCTCGGCGGCAAATACGTCGTGGATGATAACCGTGAAGTCCCGGATACCTGCGAATCCATCTGGCAGTATGACAACTGCCTGGCCACCTTCAGCCAGATTAACGGCAACGGTGCCCGTGGCGGAGCCAAGGGCTGGAACCTCGAATTCCGGGGTACGCTCGGCACGATGTATATTTCGGACGGCACGGCAGGCTACGAGATCGTTCCCGAAAGCGTCCGTGAGGAAGAATTGCCCGCGCTCAGCCCGATTGATCGAGCAGGGAATAGCCGCCAGGGCCGCGCCACGAAGATCGCCCGAAAACCGGCTTCCAATAAGGGGCCAGCGGGCACGGACTTCCACACGCGGAACTTCCTAGACTCGGTGAAATCCCGCAAGCCCGCCCACTGTCCGATGGAAACCGGGCACCGTTCCACGACTTCGACCATCCTGACCCGGTTGGCTCTCCAACGGGGTGGGCTCATCCACTGGGACGGAACTGCGGAACGGGTCACAAATGATGAAGCCGCGAACGCACTTTTGAGCTATGAGTATCGTAAGCCGTGGAAACTCGCTTAAAAACCGGCGCTCATCATCGCTCGGAGTACCTGTCGTGATCATGCGAGTCGACTGCCCTTCTTGTGGGGCAGTTCTTCGTAGTACCAACCCCAAAGGCTTTACACCGGGCACACCGATCAGTTGCCCGAAGTGCAAGCAGTGGTTCTCTGCTGCACAACCGCCCCCGCCCAGCCCAGCCGCGCCCGTGCGCGCTGCGGCCGTGCCCCAAGACGACCCGCCTTCCGGTCGCCGAAAGAAACCGCGTCGAAAAGATGACGATGACGATGACGATGATGAAGACGATCGGCCAAGGAAGAAGGGGAAGAAAGGCAAGAAGAAAAAGAACGACCTCGTCGGCAGTTACACAAAATCGCCGATGCGGGCAATCGTGATTGCCGCTCTGATTGTCGTTCTCGGTGTCCTGAGCCTGATGCTACACCTGAAATGGAAGCGGGTGGAAGAACATAACCGCAAAATCGACGAAGAGATCAACGGTGCGGCTTTGCCGCCCGTGCGTGAGGGGATTCCCCTGCGTGTGTGAAGTGGTCCGCATCTTCTCGAAGCCGGACTCTCAACCCCCAGCACCACGCCAACGATCCCGGTGGAATGGTGCGGAGGGTGTTATAGCACGCAAAGACAACCTGTTCCCAAGCGATCAGTAGTTGAACTGCAACTGGAGGCGAATAATGTTCCCCGAGAAATCTTGATAGGGCATCATGCCAACCTGATTGACCGCGTTCAAATTGATTCCATCGACGAAACTATACTCGAACGTCAATTCCAGTTCCCGGAGGAAGTGCCATTCGACTCCCAGGTCCAGCTGATCGTGGTGGCCATAGGGGGCATTGGAAACCGAGCGATAACCACCCCGATAGTATTGGTAACGGCAGTACGGGATGAGGTTCCCGTGAACCTCCGTGTCGTATTTATACATGGCCATCACATAGCCACCGCGGAGTGACCGGACCTGGACTTCGGTTTGATCGGCGCTGAGCCCTGGCCCCTCGCCGACGTTCCATTCCGCCTGAATTCCGAACGGCTGCGGGTAGTATACGAAAGTTCCGGCGATGCGTTGATCGCGGAACCCGCTCCGCCCACCATTGGAACGGGTGCCAATGGGTGTGATCGCGGCTCCCTCTCCCAACGCCCGAATGGCCGTTCCTTCCACCACGAAATCGCCAGTGTACCCTTGCACGCTCATTTCCACGACCTGACCACTGCTCAGTTGGAACGGCCATGTGAATCGGGCCATGGTGTGCAGATTCAGGTTTTGTTCAAACTGTGATCCGCCTTGCCCGTTGTATACCCCCAACCCGAAGATGCCGTAGTTGCCAGACCCTTTTAGTCCGCCCGCTACCAAGTCGCGCAAGAGTTCCTGTTTGTCCTCTGGGGTCCAGTAATAGATCACACCAACATCCCGTTCATTCGGTGCCACCCCGCTATTCAGGCCATCGGTTCGATCCAACGGGATGCGGTTCTGGCTCGACTGCATGTTCTCGAAGCCGAACGGCACCTTCGACAAACCCACCCGGACGCGATGCACTTTGTCGGTGGTCAAGTACACGTCTGCGTACAAATCTCGCAGTTGCGCAAAGTTATTCGCCGTCTGACTGCCGACCTGTGTGCTGGCGAAATCGGGTTGAATGTAAAGGTACAGATGCTCGCTGATGTCCCCGAACAAGATGATCCGTGATCGACGGATGAAGAAATTTTCCGCCCGACCGTTCACCAGTCGATCGCCAAGTAAAAAGGGTTCCGCCCCGTTCGGATCCTGGCCCGCGGTACGTCCGTATCGGACTTGGGAATACCCCCGCAGGTTTAGCTTTTCGTACCACTTTTTCGACTTTTTGTTCGGATCGTGGAGCGTATCGAACAAAGATTTGAACCCATAGTCGTCATCACGGTGGAGCGAATCGAACAACTCCTTGTGACCGATTCTCTGGCTCACCGTGGGCAAACGCGTCTCACCAGCCTGGGGAGTCGGGTCCGAAGTGGTCGCCGATGCCGTGGGCTCAGTGGGTGGGGGCGTGGGGTGTTCTGTTTCGGGTGGTTCCGAAAGACTGGTCGGACCAATCAGCGTGCGGAGCGCCCCTGTTGGTGAGAGCGGATCTGCCCACGCGTTTCCCGTTGTGATGCCTAGCCAAAGCAGACTGGCGAATAGCCCAGTCCACCGTGCCCACCGGAACGGCATACGAATCCCCCATTAGGCTTGTCAGAAGTGGTCGCATACCGTCCACGCTGGTCGAAATTCAATCCCAAGTATTGATGCGAAACCATCCGAGAATCTCGCATCCCGTTTTGTGTATCCTCCCTGAACCCCGGCTATGAGCCGGGGTTCTTTCTTGTGGGGGGGTCGGTACACTGATCCTCGCCCATGTATTCGCCGATCGGCACTGGCAGGCCCGTTGTAGGGGCGTGCGGCCCGTCGACGCTCAGGAGGTTTGCGCTGATGATCTCGTTGAAACTGCCCGATGGTTCCGTTCGTCAGGTTCCCCCAGGCACTCGCCCCCGCGATGTGGCCGAGTCGATCGGTAAACGACTCGCCCAGGCGGCCGTGGCGGCCAAGGTCGATGGTGCAATCGTGGACCTCGATCGGGAATTGCCGAACGGAGAAGCCGAACACAGCTTCGCTCTGCTCACCGACAAAGACGCGGAATCACTGGATGTTCTCCGGCACAGCACCGCGCACATCATGGCCCGAGCCGTCATGCGGTTGTTCCCCGGTGTCAAACTCGCCTTCGGCCCCACCACCGATACCGGCTTCTACTACGACATCGACAGCCCGACTCCCATCACCGAGAACGACTTCGCCCGCATCGAAGCCGAGATGGCCAAGATCGTCCAAGGTGCGGAACCGTTCGAGCGCTTCGAGCGACCCGCCCCCGATGCCAAGACACTCGTGGCGGACTTAAAACAGGATTATAAAGTCGAACATATAGAAGAAGGATTGAAAGACCACCCGACCGTCAGCTTTTATCGTCAAGGGGAGTTCATCGACCTGTGCCGTGGGCCACACATCCCGCACGCGGGCAAAGTCGGTGCGTTCAAAATCCTCTCCATCGCGGGGGCGTACTGGAAAGGGGATGCCAGCCGCAACCAGTTGCAGCGACTCTACGGCACCGCGTTCTTCGACAAGAAACAACTCGATGCCTACCTCACCCAGTTGGAAGAGGCGAAGAAACGCGATCACCGGGTACTGGGCAAACAACTCAAGTTGTTCACCATCAGCCAAACCGCCGGGCAGGGATTGATCCTGTGGATGCCCAAGGGGGCAGCCGTTCGTCATTTGCTCGAAAGTTTCATCCGAGAGGAACTGGTCAAACGCGGTTACTCGCCGGTGTACACGCCGCACATCGGCAACCTGAATCTGTACCGCACCAGCGGTCACTTCCCCTACTACGCGGATGCTCAGTTCCCGCCGATGTACCTGAATCCGCTGGTAGCCACCGTGGATACCTGGTTCACCCTGCTGGAAAAAGGTCTGCTCACCGCAGAACAGGAGCAAGCGTTTGTCGGAGTGGTCGATAGCGTCATCGACGGGAAACCGCCGGAGACACCGGAACAGGAACTGCCCCGGTACAGCCTGCGGCAAATGCAAGACGATGCCCGGATGTTGAAGCAAAAATACCGCGAAGCCACCAACGCTGCGGGACAGCAAGCGGTCTTGCAAGCCTGGATGAGCGAGCAGGAAGGCTACCTACTCAAGCCTATGAACTGCCCGCACCATATTCAAATCTTCAAAGCCGGGCCGAAAAGCTATCGAGATTTGCCGATCAAACTGGCAGAATTCGGTACGGTCTATCGGTTCGAGCAATCGGGCGAACTTGGCGGCATGACCCGTGTGCGTGGGTTCACGCAAGATGATGCGCACCTGTTCGTCACCCCCGAGCAGGTGGATGCGGAAATCCGCAGTGAAATCGACTTGGTCCTGTTCGTACTCCAGACCCTCGGCCTGACCGATTACCGCGTGCGGGTCAGCCTGCGTGACCCGGCCTCGGACAAGTACGTCGGCCCGCCGGAACAGTGGGACCAAGCCGAGGCGACCCTCACGGAAATCGTGAAATCGACCGGCTTGAACTACTCCATCGGCATCGGTGAAGCGGCTTTCTACGGCCCGAAGATCGACTTCATCGTCCGCGATTGCATTGGTCGGGAATGGCAACTGGGCACTGTGCAACTGGATTACAACCTCCCGGCACGGTTCGACTTGGAGTACATCGGCGCGGATAACAGCCCGCACCGGCCCGTCATGATTCACCGTGCCCCGTTCGGTTCGATGGAGCGGTTCTGCGGCATCCTGATTGAACATTTTGCCGGGGCGTTCCCGTTGTGGCTCGCGCCGGAGCAGGCCCGGATTGTCACGGTTTCCGAAAAATCCGCGGACTACGGCCGACAAGTGGAAGAACAGCTCAAGGCCGCCGGTTTCCGTGTCACTGGCGATTATCGACCCGAAAAAATCGGCGCGAAGATTCGGGATGGCTCCCTGGAAAAAGTGCCATACCTGCTGGTCGTGGGTGAAAAAGACCTGGCGAACGGCACCGTCAGCCTCCGCGATGAATCCGAACCCGATCAGAAAGCCCGCGACAAGGGAGCGAAACCGTTGGCGGAGGTGATCGCCTTGTTCCGCCAGGAAATTGCGGAACGCCGGATTCGATCCGTCAGCACGGCGACCGCGACCATTGCAGGCGGCGGAGAGAAATTCGCGGGATAACGGAACCCCAAACGCGGATGGGTACGCGCGTGTTCCCATCCGTCGAGTGATGAGCGGGATGATGTCCGCGTGGCGGTGATCGCCGTGTATGGGTGAGCCACGCGGTTCATCGTATTCACCCAAATTCGGGGCGATTGTACCGTTTGAGGACTTCAAATTGTGTGCGGAACGAGATGCCCGCGTCCGGGTGAATCAAACGCCGTAACGACCGCAAACCGCGAGACTCCCACACGGAACGCAATCCCGCATCACCGATGGGATTATTGCTGACATCCAACATGTGCAGGTGCCCTAGGTGTGGCGATGTCGCCAGGGCGGTTATTCCTTCATCTCCGATCTGGCACGCGGTCAGGCGCAGGACGCGGAGGTCCGATAGATGGCGACATGTGGACAGAAGCCACGCGCCCTCGTCCCGCAAATCGTTGTGTCCCAGGTCCAGTTCACGGACTCCGAAGAACGCGGAACTGTTCAAAATCGCCTGTAATCCTTCTGGTGTCAGTCCGTTCGCACTCAAGTTGATGGAATCGTAGCGGAGCAGCGCCCGTGGTTGGCTGAGTTGGAGTGGTCGAGATGCTCCGATACGGTTGCTGGCCAATCCGAGTTGCTGCAGTTGAGGATAATGCGGCGATTGACAGAATGTTTCGGCCCCGTATGGCCCGAGATGGTTCCCCGCGAGTTCGAGCGTGCGTAAATGCCGGAAACGCTCACACAGGGCCAGTGTTCGGCCACCCGATTCGGAGAGGTCGTTTTCTCGGAGATCGAGCATTTCCAGTTGATCGAGGCCGGGCGTGTGCATGAGGAGACTGATTCCGCGATCCCCGAGTCGGTTGCGGCCCAGTTCGAGCCGTTTCAACCCGGTCAGGTGTCGAGCTTCCGCGAGTTCACGAGCCAGCGGTTCTCCGAGATGCTGCGCGAAAATGGCTAAGCCAGATAGTCGGCTCAAAAGTGGGTGCTGGAGAACCTTATCGAGATGATGCCCGACATCCAGTAAGTTGAGTTGTCGAATGGGAGCCAATTGAAACAGGGTATCCGCATGAGCCAGGAATTGACGAGCCGTGATATTGACTTCATCGACAAAGCCGCGGCGATAGACCATTCCCGAGGCCATACCGCGTAGTGGTGCGGTCCAGTCGGTTTCGTAGCGAGAAAGGAAATTGTTCTCGATTTTGAGGAGTTCGAGGCGGCGGGGGTGGTGTTCAGGCAATTGGGATAACGCAATCTGAACCCGAATGAAATGGCCGCGTGGATCGCCGTGTTCCGAGAGCCAATCCGCATAGATCAGACGCGGGGCATCTTCCTCGGGCGCATTCTGAATGTTCGTGAGAAAGGGAACCGATACCGTAATCATCGGAACCCTCCGGGTTGTAGGCGATCACCGTGTGCCGCATCGCCCGGCAAAAGTGACGGTGGGCCGTGTCACCCTGTCATCCGGCCCGGAATGTGATTACGGTCAGACCGCGTTGCCTGGAGAAACCCGGAGAGATTAACGTGGGCCACCGGGGCGACCATGCATGGCATCGCTCGCTCGGCGTTGGAACTGGGCGAGTTGCTCGCGGAGGGCACCATCTCCCCGTTGCATGAGTTCCAATTCGCGCTGGATGTCGGTTGAGAGGCGTTTGAGTTCGGTTTCTTGCCGGGCCATCAAAGCGCGTTCTCGTGCCATGGAAATTTCCATTTCCCGCATTTGCGCTTCGAGTGCCTTTTCATCTTCTCGTATTTGTTGGCGTTCGTCATCGAGTTTGCGCCGTTCTTGCACAAGTCGGGCGCTTTCTTGTTCGAGTTCATCGCTCCATTCTTCGAGTTCCGTGCGGGACTTGGGGGTAGCCTTGGGTTGCATCGGTGCGAGGAGCCCGCTGGCAATCTGATCTTCAATCGATTGCAATTGCATGGAGAGTTCTTCGATTTGGCGATGTTTTTCCACCAACGCCTCTTGCAGATCCTGTTCTCGTGTGGCGAGTTGCTGCTCGGTATCACTGGCATCCTGGAGCAGGTGCCGCATTTCATCAAGCAGTTGGCGAAGTTCCTTGTTCTCAGCGCGAAGTTTTTGGATTTCTCCCGGATCTTCCATTCCGGGGTAGCGAGCCGGCGGCACAGCCCCGATGGGTTGACCGGGTACGGGACCACCATAGTACGGACCCGTCTGCACTCCGGCGAGGGCGCTCGGGTCGAGTCCAGAAGCCCGCATCCCGACGATGGGGGTGCGTCGATTGATCGCGGCATGCGGTTGAGGTTGTGCCGGTGGTGGAATCTCGGGGGCCGTGGGCAATGTGGGTGTGCTGCCACCGGGAAGTTTGAGCCGTGCCAGTAAGTCGGTACGGCTTTGTGTCGCGGGAGAATCGCTACTGCCGCGGGTCAGATCATCCATGTCTACAGTTCCCGAACCTGTCGCTACGGGCGGCGGGGTCGAGGCGAGCAACCGTCTGCGTAATTCCGCTGCGGAAATTGACGGTGGCGGTTCTGGGGGATCGTGCGGGTTCGACATGGCGACAAAATACTCCTGGTTCGTGGAATTGCTAGAGCCAGCCTGATACGCCGAACTCGCAAAATCATCCGAACCGCTTTCTGCAAGGCTAGATTGCGCCAGCCGCATGTCAAGTCGAATTCCCCAGGCCGGTTGTTCCGGTTTCGCTTGGTAGGAGGCTCACGCAGCGACCGTTGGCCAATCCACGTCCTGATTCCTGCTAACGCCCACAGCGGAACTCCGTTATGCCGGTTAGATTTGCTTCGATCTTCTTTGGTCGGAGCTTCGCTGTCTCCGCGGTGGTGTCTATTCCCCATTCGTCGGGGCATGGAGCCGTGTGAATTGGGTTGGCGGTCCAAGGCCATCTTCCGGTAGACTGCGAGAA
>JAIXLE010000250.1 GCA_026931725.1 Bacteroidales bacterium | reverse complement strand
CCCTCGCTTTCCAGCTGGAAGACTCCCTTCGCATCGCCCCACTTACGACCTGCTCCAGCGGGGCGATGCGAAGGGAGTCTTCCAGCTGGAAAGCGAGGGCATCCGCGAACTGCTGAAGCAGATGAAGCCGGACAACATCCGGGACTTGATCGCGGTACTGGCCCTGTACCGGCCCGGCCCACTTGGCGGCGGCATGGTCGATAGTTACGTCAACCGCAAACATGGCCGGGAGCAATGGCAAGATGCTCACCCGGTGATGAGTGACGTACTCAATGAGACGTATGGTGTCATGGTCTATCAGGAACAGATCATGCGCATCCTGAACCGGCTCGGTGGGATTGAGCTGTCCAAGTCTTATGCCTGCATCAAGGCGATCAGCAAGAAGATTCAAGAAAAGATCGACTCCGCGAAATCGGACTTCCTCGCGGGTGCCCAGGAGCGCGGTGTCTCTCGGGAAGTCGCGGAGGACATCTTCTCGAAGATCGTCTTCTTCGCGGGTTATGGTTTCAACAAGTGCGTGGTCGCGGAAACGGAAATCGTGGACGCGGATACCGGCGCTCCCACGACCGTCGGCGACCTGTTCCATCACCGGCGACCGATCCGCGTTCACGCACTCGGTAAGGATGGCAAACTGCGACCGCGCCGGGTCACGGATGTCGTCTGGAACGGAGTCAAAGAGGTTTACCGGCTCACAACGGAACTGGGCCATGAAATCCTGGCCACGGCCAATCACCCGTTCCGCACCTTGATGGGCTGGACGAACCTGGGTGAGTTACAACCTGGCGACCGGATCGCCGCGCCGCGTCAACTCACATTCCCATCCCAGGAAAGCTGGCCTCGCCATGAAGTGATCACCCTCGCCGGGCTACTCGCGGAAAGCAACACCTGCCACCCCTCGACCCTCTACTTTTACGGGAACGATCCGACCTTGGTCACGGATTTCGCGGATGCCATCGCTCAGTTCCCCGATACCGTGGCCCGGATCACACGTCGACGAGATGCCCGCCGACTCGAAGTCTCGGCCAATACCGGGCAGGATACTCGGTTCCAGGCTGGTTCCTCGGGCGGCCTCGCCACCAAGAAATGCACCCGTTCCGGTGCGTTCACCTGGGCTCAGCGGCTCGGGATCCTCAATCGCAAAGCAACAGACAAACGTGTCCCGACAGCGGTGTTTCGGCTGTGTCCAGAGAATCTCCAGCTGTTCCTCGGTCGACTCTGGGCCGGTGATGGGTTCATTGCCAATGCAACCTTGACGACACCTTTTTATGCGACTTCGTCTCACGGGCTCGCTCGGGATGTCCAGCACCTACTCCTACGATTTGGGATCGTGAGCCGTATCCATCGCAAACAGTTCCGCTATCGAGGAGACTTCCGGCCGGGCTTCACCGTTCATCTCCTGGGTGATCTGGCTGCCGAGCGGTTTTTGGAACAAATTGCTCCTCATTGCCTCGGCCGGGAAACCGCGGTGGCCCGACTGCAAGAGCATGTTGCCCACACACAGCGGGGCCGGACCAGCAAGGATACGATTCCACCCGAAGTCCGAAACCAGGTCGATCAGGAACGCCGCAATCGGGGGCTCACCTGGAAACAGGTGGAAGAACAATCCGGTGTCTCCATGCAGGAATTTACCGGGACACTGTCTCCGACCAAGACCGGGTTTCGACGATCAACCCTGGCTCAGCTGGCCACATTTTTCGAGTCGGAGGCACTCACGGCTATCGCCCATTCGGATATTTTCTGGGATCGTGTCGTATCTATCGAACCACTCGGAACGCGTGATACGTTCGACTTGACCGTCGAAGACGACCATAATTTTGTGGCCAATGGATTGATCGTCCACAATTCTCATACAGCCGCGTATGCTCAAATCGGCTATCAAACGGCATATCTCAAAACCCATTACACAGCAGAGTTCATGGCCGCTCTGCTCTCGTCCGAAGTCGATGACGGGAACAAACGCGATGTGATGGTCGATCATATCGCCGATGCTCGGAAACTCGGGGTGGCCGTCGAACCGCCGAACGTCAACCAAGGGCAACCGGATTTCGACGTGGTGAAAGGCAAGATCATCTTCGGCCTGACCGCGATCAAGGGGCTTGGCCGGAGCGCCGCTGGGGAGATTGTCCGTGCCCGCGAAGCCGGAAAGCCGTTCCGGGATCTGTTCGACTTCTGCGAACGAGTCGATCCGCGGATCGTCAAAGCCGCTGCGATTGAGAAGCTCATCAAAGCGGGCGCGATGGACTGTTTTGGGAAGAACAAACGTGCGGCGATGATGCATGCACTCCCCCGCGCCGTTGAGGCCGCCGAGCAGAAAGCCGCGGACAAACGCCGGGGTCAGAAGAACATTTTTGACATCTTCGATGGATCGGATGCCGATGCCGGTGCGGACACCAACCCGTTCGGCTTCCGGGAAGGGCTCGCCGAGGTCGCGGAATGGCCGGAATTGGAGAAACTCAAACTCGAAAAAGAGGTGCTGGATTTTTACATCAGCAGCCATCCGCTTGCGCAGTTCGATGCGCAGTTGCGGTTGTTCCGCACCCACGACGCGGTCGCCATTGCCAAGCTCAGCGCGGGAACCGAAGTCCGCATCGGCGGCATGGTCGTCGAACATATTCCCAAAGTCGTCACGAAAGGCCGCAACCAGGGGAACCGCTGGGCGATCATTCGTACCGAAGACTTTTCCGGTTCGGTGAAGTGCATCCTCTGGTCCGATCAGTACGCCCGGTTCAAGGATCTGGTCACAGCCGATGCGATCCTACTGTTTGCGGGAAAAGTCGAATGGCGGGAAGGTTCTTCGGAACCGGATCTCATCGTGGACAAGGTGATGACACTCGACGAGGCCCGATCCGATCTGACGAAAGAAATGGTGATCCGCATCCCCTACGGTGAAGACGACGAAACCTACGGCAAAATCGACCGTCTGCGGGTACTGCTGCCGAACTACCGAGGACAGACACCCGTTTGGTTGGTGGTCCGCGACCCAGCCGGGAAGCTAGCGCGACTCCGGCTACCGCAAGATTACTGGATCAATCCCGCGACCATTCGCACGGAAGAACTCGATACGTTCCTCGGTGCAGGTTGCGTCCTGTTCAACGGTCGCTGACCCGGATTTTCATCCTGGCATATTTCGCACGCCCAATGGTGAGATATTTTGAATCTCGGTTCCTCTTCCAAAAATCTGAGCGGCTGGCGGTGTACGAAAAGTCTGATGCGACATCCGCCGACTTTCGGGCCATGATCGAAGACGTGCGGCATCGCGTACCGACCACTCATACGGGCCGTTTAGAGAAACTGCTGACGCGGCACTTCCAAGAGTTTGATAATGTCTCGATGATGGCCGAATGAAATGCGTCGGCACGCAAACAGCCAACCTGTTTGTGCAATGGATCTCACCATTATTCCGGTTGATCCGCAAATCAACCTGCGGTTGTGGGTTGCCATGTCTGCGAGGGGGAATACTCTCTGCGATAACTCGATTCGTTCACAACTCCTTTCAGCGACAGGTTCTCACATGGGATTCCATCAGACCCCTCAGCACAA
>JAIXLE010000077.1 GCA_026931725.1 Bacteroidales bacterium | reverse complement strand
CTTTGAGGGCCGGGGCCGTCACGGCTTGGATTCTGTCAATCGACTCCTGATAAGTCGGCGTGTACCGGGGGTCGGCGGGCTGGTACGACTCCAGCTTGCGACTCAGGGCGTTGGTCGCCAGGGCGGTGGGGTCGGTGAGGGCTTCGGTGTATTGCTGAATCTGCTCGGCCTTCAAGAGTTCCAGTTCCTCGGCCGGGAACGACGGTTCACGGAGGACTTCTCGGAGCAGAGCCAGCACGGCCGGGAGGTTCGCCCGCTTGGTTTCGATGTTGGCATAGACTCGGCCCACGGTGCTATTCATCGTGACCTGGGCGTTCAGTTTGTCGAAGCCGTCTTTGATCTGCTGCCGGGTTTTCGACTTGGTGCCGCGAATCATCATCGGGCCGACGAACTCGGCGAGCATCGCTTTGCCCTGCAACGCTTCGAGATTGCCGAAACGGAGTGAGAGCGTGAGGTTCACGGTTTCGCCACGGGTTTTCTTCGTGAGGAAGGCGAAATCCACCCCGCCGACTTTGCCGCGTTGGACTCGCTTTTCGACGTTCTCGGGCGTGGGGTCGAACGCCTCCCCGGCGGTCATGGCTTCACGGCCTTTGTAACCTTCCAGCAATTTGGCGATGTCCGGGGTGGCGGGGACACTCGCGCGGCTCGGTTCCTTCGTGGGGATGAACTCGCCGACGGTGCGGTTCGGTGGAATCAGATACGCTTGGGCGACGCGGTTGACGGCATCCGCGGTGATGGCTTCCAACCGATCGCGGTGGAGGAAGAACAACCGCCAATCGCCACAGGCGGCCCAGTTGCTCAGACCGACGGCGAATTGTTGGCTGTTGGCGAGGGTCTGTTCGCGGTCGCGGAGCAGTTGTCGTTTCGCCCGCTCGACTTCTTCCGCCGTGATGGGCTGCTTCGCCAATGACTCCATCGTTTGAATGAGGGCATCGCGGGCGGCTTGCACCTTGTCTGGCTCGGTCTGCGCAACCGCGACGAGGACACCGGGGTCACGCCAGTTGAAGGCGAGGCCGAACACGGCGGATGCGAGTTTCGTTTTGACGAGGGTGTTGTACAGTCGGCCGTTCGGTTCGTCGGTGAGGATCTTTTCGAGTACCTCAATCGCGGCGTAGTCTGGGTGGGAGGCGGCGGGGATGTGATAAGTCACGCCGACCGCGCCGACACTGCCGACCCGGCGGAGGGTGACGGTGCGTTCGCCATCTTGTGGCGGTTCTTCGGTGTAAGTGGCGGGGAGCGGGGTACTTGGGTTCTTCAACGGCCCGAAGAACTGCGCGATGTACTCCATCGCCTTCGCCTGATCGAACTGTCCGGCGACGATGAGCATGGCGTTGTCGGGGCGGTAATACTTCTCGTAGAAGGCTCGCAGGCTGTCGATGGGCACCCGTTCGATGTCGGTGCGGTTGCCGATGGTGGATTTGCCGTAGTTGTGCCATTCGTAAGAGGACGAGAGCATCCGTTGGAGCAAAATGCGAATCGGGCTATTTTCGCCACGCTCAAACTCGTTGCGGACCACGGTGAACTCGCTCATCAGGTCTTCGCGCTTGATGAAGCTGTTGACCATCCGATCGGCTTCGAGTTCGATGCCGAATTTCAGGTTCTCGTCATTGGCGGGCATCGTCTCAAAATAGTTGGTGCGGTCGGTCCAGGTGGTGCCGTTGAACTGGGCTCCGTGGTCGCGGAGGGCTTTGGGGACATCGGGGAACTTGGGGCAGCCCTTGAAGACCATATGTTCGAGCAGGTGGGCCATGCCGGTTTCGCCGTACCCTTCGTGCCGACTGCCGACGAAGATGGTGAGGTTGACCGTGACTTTCGGTTGGGAGGCATCGGGTAGGAATAGCACGCGGAGGCCGTTCGGGAGCTTGTATTCGGTGATGCCTTCCACGGTTCCGACTTGCTGGAAGCCGCCCGGAAGCGGAGTTTTGGGATCGTCGGCCGGAAGTGAGCAGGCCAAGGTGGCAACACAAGCGGTCGCCAGGGTGAATCGGTCCATGAGGTGCGACTCCTCCGCAAGGGATAATCGGTCCAGAACGTAGAATCATCGTCGGGACTGGAGCGTAGTTCGTCAACTGATTCACCGCGTGGGAACCCGTTCGCGTGATTCTGACCGTTCATGCGGTGTTCCTTTGCTTTGGCTCGTGTTCGCGGAGAGTCAAGCTACCATTTCCGCGTTTCTGACCATGCCGATAATCATAAGATGTTGGGAAAGATCGAACCGGCAGTGGGGGTGTCTCCGCTGATGATCCATGATTCCACTCCTATTCCAGGGGGCATCCGTTGCACGTCCTACGCATGATGATGGTGTTGGTAGGGGGTTGGGGGAGCGTGGCTGTGGGGTGGTGTGCCGATCACGAACGCGGCCCTGTTGGTCATTGGAAACTCGCGGGCAACGCCGTGGACTCTTCCCCACAGCGGCTTGACGGACACGGGCAGGGTGTCCAGTTCTCCGCCCAGGCTCCCGGCGGGGACCACTCCGCAGCCGTTTTCGATGGGCGCAGTGCCCATATCCAGGTGAAGCCGAATGCCAAACTGCGTCCCGGCACGGGCGATTTCTCGATCGCTCTGTGGGTTCACACCGGCACGCACGCCGAGGATGAGGGGGATCTGGTCACATGTTATGATTCCCAAAAACGGATGGGGTTCCAACTCGCGCTGCGCACCAACACTGGAGTCACGAGCAGCGCGGCCAATGTCCGCCAGTTGCAGTTTGGCATCGACGCGGGTTCAGAACCCCGCTGGACCGAGGTTGGGCATCCGGGCGGTGCAACTCTGGCATTCGCATTGGCGGTTCATGATGGCCACCTCTACGCGGGCACGGCCAACAACGCGCCGAAGGCTCAAGGGCATGTGTACCGCTACGCGGGCAACGCGAAGTGGCTCGATTGCGGTGCCCCAGATCAGTGTAATGCCATCACGTCGTTGATTTCCTTTGCGGGTAAACTGTACGCGGCCTCGGGGAAGTACCGCTTCGCTGGCTCCGCATTACCGGAATCGGATAACCCGCATCGCGGCGGCGGCATCTTCCGCTATCTCGGGGAGCAAAAGTGGGAAGAGGTGGGCCGACTTCCTCACGTCGAGGCGGTCGGTGGCATGGTCGCGTTCCAGGGGCGGTTGTACGCTTCATCGCTCTATCGGCCCGCGGGCTTTTTCCGGTATGAATCCGACAACAAGTGGACCGCGCTTCCCGTCCCGGACGGCAAACGCGTCGAAGCACTGGCCGTGTTCGATCACCATCTGTGGGCCAGCAGCTATGACGATGGCCGGGTGTACCGTTACGATGGAACGGTCTGGAAAGATCTGGGGCGACTGGGTGACAACACGCAAACGTACTCATTTGTGGTCTACCGTGGTCGCCTGTGTGTCGGGACATGGCCGAGCGGGAAAGTTTATCGCTGGAATGATAATCAGTGGGAAGACCTCGGTCAGTTGGGCGAGGAACGGGAAGTCATGGGAATGCTCGTTCATAATGGACACCTGTACGCGGGTTCCTTGCCGCTCGCCGCCGTGTACCGTTATGATGGAGAGCAACGCTGGACCAAGACCGCCCAGCTCGACACGACACCCGATGTGAAATACCGGCGTGTCTGGACGATGGCGCAGTATGATGGCCGTCTGTTCTGTAGCACGCTGCCTTCCGGCAAGGTTCATGCGATGGATGCTGGCCCGTGCGTGACCGACGACCGCGCGTTTCCGCCCGGTTGGCAGCACGTCGCCGCGGTGAAACGTGGCGGGTTGCTCACACTGTATGTGAATGGGAAAAGCGTGGCGGAATCACGCCGGTTCGACCCGGCTCAGTTCGATTTGACGAACGATTCTCCGCTCTTGCTCGGCAGTGGCAATGGTGGATTCTGGCGGGGCGCGCTGTCCGATGTCCGATTGTACCAGCGGGCTTTGAGTGAGGCGGAGATTCGCGCCCTGGCCAAGCCCTGACCCGATCCCGCCTGGGAGCGGGAGAATCCCACCCGACATCCGGCACCGTGCCATGCCGGGTGGGGAAAGGGTTTCTGCGTCGACAAAAGATCAGGGCATGTGGAAGAGGGTAAATGTCCCGGCGTGGCCCGCGGGTGTGCGGGATTTTAACCAATCCACGAGGGCGGTCGTCTCCGGGCTTCGGTCGGGGTTGCACATCAAGAGTGTGTCGCCCACGGCCAAGTAACCGCCAGCCCCGACCGCTTGCCGAATGGCTTCTGGGGAACGATCCGGCATCACATGCACGGGCAGATGCAAGAACGGTTCTAACAGGATCGCGGGGTCGGTCCCGTAGTACCAGACCCGCATCGGCGGCTGGCCGTGTGTTTGCCACCAAGTTTTCAGTTCGGGAAGTCCCTGCCCCCAGTCCGCGTTGGAATCGCTCAGCAGATGATGGCTGTTCTCCTTCCCGCCCACGATCCGGTTGGCGTACCGAATCCCATCCGGCCAGACCAACGCGGATTCGACCGCGGACCAGCAGATGCACGCCAACGCCAACAGTGTGAGTGGTTTTCCCCAAGTGCGTCCCGGCATCGGTCGTCGCACCGCCACCGCCAGGGTCAGATGCAGAAACACGATCAACGGGAAAACGAGCCGCACGCCAATCTGAACCTTCGTATTCAAGCTAAACAGAAGCAGCACCAGCACGGCCCCGCCCGCCGGTGAGAGTAACGCCCGTGGCCGAGTCAGCAGCACCACCGCCAGCAGGAGCCATGTCGCATCGGTCAGTTTCACGCCCAGCGCGACCGGGAAGTAGTACCAGACGGCCCGCCGGTGCCATTCTCCGAGAATGTAGGTGCCGTGGTGCCCGCGGATGTTGTGCTTGATCTGCTGCGCCAGTGCCTCACCGGCATTCGTGAAGATTGTCAAATTCTGGGACAGCGGTTGCATCGCGTCCCGCAGCGGCCCTGGGGTAAGGGAATCCGCCCATTTCACAAACGTCGGCTCGGTTTGCCAGTCGCACCCACAGTAGGTGAATAGAACCATCATTCCGATGGGAACCAGGAAAAAGAGATCCCATCGCAGCCGTGATGTCACGGTCTGATAGAATCGGATTTTTTGCCAGAGGCTCAATCCCGTGGGCCACCCCAATCGGCCGTTCATCCCGAGATGCCAGAGGCCGAACGTCAACGCCAACAAGGGGACATACGGTAACGCCGAAGCCTTCGCGGTCAGGGCGACTCCGTAGAGCAAGCCGGGAATCAGCACACGACGGCACCAGCCAGAATCCCGATTGCGGAAGAAGTGGTAGCCCGCCATCAACACGGTCGCCGTCAGGGCGATGTCCGTGGTGGCCAAGGCGGCATGGCCCAATAGGTTCGGGTCCAGCGCGATCAACCCCACCGCGAGTCGCCCCGCCCACGGGCCGCCCAGTGCCCGACCCCACAACATCCCATAAAACAGCAAGAGCCACCAAAAGCCGAGGTTCATCGCTCGGGCAATCGGCAACACGGTTGGCATCTGACCGTAGACGTTGATCGGTTCGCCCGTTTGGCGTTCCCACAGGAACAGCGGCAGCGTTTGAATGTCGATGGGGAGCGGCATCGTTCCGGCCCGCATTAGCGGTTTGTAACTGCCGGTTCGCCAGCATTCGAGCCCTTTATCCAAGTAGAACGGCTCGTCAAAAGTGGCTCCGAGGCGTGCCCCGGCCGTGAGGCACCACGCCGAGGTGGCCACACCGAGTACGATGAGCCAAAGGGCATCGCAGAAGCGACCGCGAAGAAAGAGCGATGAAGCCATCCGTGGCACCGTAGACAAGCCGGGCAGGCATCCTGGCTTGCCCCGGATGAGGGGAATACCCGAAACTAGGCAACCTTGGCAAGGCGAGCTCATGAATCCGCCCGATGGTGTCGAACTGATCCGGTCCCCCTTGCGGTCCCGCCGATTCCCGGCGGCCATCTTCGACTTCGATGGCACCGTCTCCCTGATCCGAGAGGGTTGGTCCGGCATCATGGCTCAGATGGGGCTCGCCTACCTCCGTGAGCAGGGGTTGGCCAGTGGCCCCGAGGCACCGTGGCTTCATCGCCTGGAACAGGAAGTCCTTTTGCTCAGCGGCAAACCGTCCATCTTTCAGATGCGCAGAC
Source organism: Bacteroidales bacterium (assembly GCA_026931725.1). GTDB lineage: Bacteria > Planctomycetota > Planctomycetia > Gemmatales > Gemmataceae > JAIXLE01. The sequence goes on along the minus strand of JAIXLE010000077.1, from coordinate 22,260 downwards.
TCGCCGAGATGGTCGCGGAACAAGGTGGCCAACCCGGAAACCCCGAAGAGTACCTCGCCGAGTTCCTGCGTCGCCTATTGGCTCTGGCCGATGCCCGCAAGCAGGATCTGGCCGCGGGCCGTGCTTCCCCGGCCGATTGGAGCGTGCGCGGCACCCATGCTCTGCTGGCAGACCTGCGCCGACGCGGGGTGACGCTGTATCTCGCCAGCGGCACCGATCTCCGGTTTGTTCAGGAAGAGGCTCGGCTACTCGGTCTGACGGAGTTCTTCGCGGATCGCATCTACGGCCCCGCCGACAATACGCCGCACTTTAGCAAAGGGGACGTGATTGCCACGGTTCTCCGCGAACAGGGTATCCCCGGTGAGCAACTCCTCGGCTTTGGCGATGGTTATTCGGAAACGGTGGAAATCCGCGCCGTTGGCGGTGTGATGGTCGGCGTGGCCAGCCAGGAAGCTGGCATCCTGGGTGTTCATGCGATGAAACGCGAAATGCTGATCACTCTGGGAGCCGATGTGATCGTGCCGGACTACCACCCACCGCACCCGTTGGCGGCATGGTTATTCGGAGAGTGACAGACTGTTCATTCCAGCAAAATCCTCGTTCCGGGAAGCGACCCATGCCCTACCCCCAGTTTGATCGCAATCGGCTCAAGGTGCAACCTCTGGCGGAACGGCAACATGATCTGACCCATGCGGCCGTGCAGTCGCTCACCGATCCGATTGGCTTTTCGCATCCCTCGCTTTCCCCCATCGCGGAGCGACTGAATGCGGCACGGGAAACCGGGGCGGCCCGCCTCTGGATGATGGGTGCCCACGTCTTACGCGCGGGGACACAACGGCACCTCATCGACCTGATGGATCGCGGTTTGATCTCCCTGATTGCGATGAACGGAGCCGGGCCGATTCACGATTATGAGTTCGCCCGCATCGGCGCGACGACGGAATCCGTAGCCCGTTATGTCCGCACTGGCGAGTTCGGACTGTGGCGCGAAACGGGGCTTCTCAATGACATCCTTGCCGCGGGAGTGGCCGAGGGACTCGGGTACGGTGAGACGATTGGCCGGGCGATCGCGGAGAGCGATTTTCCGCATCGGGACATCTCCATCCTGGCCGCTGCCTATCAGCGAGGAATCCCGGTTACGGTGCATATTGGTATCGGTTACGACATCATTCATGAACACCCCAACGCCGATGGGGCCGTGCTGGGGCAGGCGAGTTACACGGATTTTCTGATCTTCGCGGAGCAGATTCGTTATTTGGAAGGCGGGGTCGTCTTGAATTTCGGCACCGCCGTGATGGGGCCGGAAGTGTATCTCAAAGCCTTGGCGATGGCCCGGAATGTCGCGCACCAGAACGACCAACGGATTGCCCACTTCACCACAGCCGTTTTCGACTTGATTCCGCTTGACGATGACTATCACCGTCAAGCTCCGAAGACGGACCCGCGTTACTACTATCGCCCGTGGAAGACGATTCTGGTTCGCACCGTCGCGGATGGTGGCGAGAGTTTCTACATCCAGGGCGACCACCGCCAGACGCTCCCCGCGTTATGGCAAGCCTGTATCCGATAATCCGTAAATGTTTGTGGTGCTGGGTGGTGGTTTGTGGGACACCGTCAATTTGCGCGACACGAGTTTGGCCAAAGCGGTCTGTCATCATCTCGGGATCTTACCGGACCTGCGCCCGGATGATTTCCGCCGTTGGTGGTCAGTTGGGGTGGGTATCTGCGCGGAGTTTCATTGGACCGGAAGACGTGCCGGGGAACGAACCGCGTGTCGAAGGAACCGTTCGCCATCCGGTGAACGCCTATCGGCTGTTCCAGCGGGAAGACCGCGATGCCTGGCTCAGGCCGGTGCCAGCGGTCCACGAGAATGCCGCGCAGTGACGAAGTAGAAGCAGTGGACTCGAAAATTGGTCGGGAGAACCTCATGGAATCGCCACGCTGGAACATGATCACGCCGTCTCAGTATGAATGGGAACGGCGTGGACTGGATTTCATCCGAACGGGGCTGCCCGATCACGACCCGTATCGGGCGTGGGCCAATTTCGAGTTCCAGACCGCGGACGGGGCCATCTACGAAATTGACCTGCTCGTTCTGACCAAGTTGGGGTTCTGGCTCGTGGAGTGCAAGGCCTGGCCCGGTCGCATCTCGGGTGACACGGGCACATGGACCCGCTCGCACGAGGGCAGGCTGTGTACCGAAGACAACCCGGTTCTGCTTGCCAACCGCAAAGCCAAAGCCCTGGCCTCACTGCTGCGGGTGCAGCCCGCGCTCGGCAAGATTCGTTTGCCGTGGCTCGATGCCCTTGTCTTCCTGTCCGCCGAGGACGTGCAGTGCGAGTTGGCCGGCAACGCTCGCCATCGGGTACTGCTCCGGGACAAATCCAAGACCGACCATCGGCCTGAACAAAAGGGGATTCTCGCGGCCCTCATCAACCGAGAAGGTCCGGGCATTGATGCCGACCCGCGGGGCACCATCGACATTAAGGTGGCGAAGGCGCTCTCGCGTGCGATGGAGAATGCCGGGATTCGGCCTTCCCAGCGATCCCGCCGGGTCGGCGATTACATCCTCGGTGCTTTGATCTTCGATGGGCCGGGCTACCAGGACCGTCTCGCCAAGCACGCTTCCTTCGACAACGTGTTCTGTCGGGTGCGGCAATACACGGTTGCCCAAGCCTCATCCGAAGACGACCGGCAACGGCTGAAGCGAGCGGCGGCTCGTGAGTTCCAAATCATCCAGACACTCGACCACCAAAATATCCTGCCCGTGCTGGACTACAAGGAACACGAGAACGGCCCGGCGCTCCTCTTCCGCTATCTCGATCCGAATGCCGTTCGGTTCGATCACTTTCTCGCCACGCATGGGCACAGACTCGAAACGGGCCAGCGGCTCGATCTGCTACGACAGTTGGCCGATGCCATTCGGTATGCCCATCGCAAGCGGGTGATTCACCGTTCGCTGGGGCCGCAGAGCATCCTTGTGTCCGATGCGTTCTCATCATCACCCCGACTTCAGGTTTACAACTGGCAAGTCGGTGTGCGGGAGAACACGTCCACGTCGGGCCGAGTCACGAATGTCGAAGATTTGGTCGAGGTCCAATCCCTCGTCTACATGTCGCCGGAAACGCTGTCCGATTCTCGGAAGGTGACGGAAGCCTCGGACGTGTTCTCGCTGGGGGCTATTGCCTTTCATCTGTTCGCCAATCGCCCCCCGGCTAGCAATCCCACGGAACTCGCCAAGATCCTGCGGGACCAGAAAGGGTTGAGCATTTCGTCGGTGCTGGACGGTGCCGGTTCCAAGCTCGAAGAACTGATTCAGTGGAGTACCCACCCAGACGTTCTCACACGCATCGGTTCCGTGGAAGATTTCTTGACACTGTTGGGGGACGTGGAAGACGAACTCACCGCCCCCAAGGAAACCATCGTCAACGATCCGCTGCAAGCCAAGCAAGGGGACCGTCTCCCGCACGGCTTCGTGGTGAAGCGGGAGTTGGGCCAAGGGGCGACGGCCAAAGCGTTACTCGTGGTCAAGGATGACAAGGAATCGGTCCTCAAGGTGGCGCTCACCGCGGACGACAACATCCGGCTGCACGATGAGGCGGAAGCTCTGCGGACCATCCACAGCGAGTTCATCGTCGCCATCGAGCAAGAACTCACGATGAGCGGCCGAGCGGTCTTGGTTCTGCAAAAAGCCGGGGACCAGACGTTAGCCGCGGTGCTGGCGAAGGAAGGCGTGCCCAGCCTCGATCTGCTCTCCCGCTACGGTGATGATCTGCTTTCCGCCCTCTGCTCGTTGGAACGGCATGGTGTTGTGCATCGGGACATTAAGCCGGACAACATCGGTATTCGTTCGCTGACCAAGCAGCGGAATCAACTCCTCCTCTTTGATTTCTCGTTGGCCCGTGCCCCGCTCGATAACATCCACGTCGGCACCGAAGGCTACCGGGATCCGTTCCTCAAGCTCCGCAAACCGGCCAAATGGGACTTGGCCGCGGAACGCTACTCGGCAGCCGTCACACTCTACGAGATGACGCTGGGCCACGGTGTCTTGCCGCAGTGGGGTAGCGACAAATCCGATCCGGCCCTCACCAACGACAAACTGGTGATCGATGCCGAAAAGTTCGATCCCAGCGTCCGAGATGGCCTCGTCAAGTTCTTCCACAAGGCGCTCCATCGGGAGCCGGGCGAACGCTACGACAATGCCTACGATATGCAGACGGCCTGGCGACAGGTTTTCACCGAGGCCGAGCAGCGGAAGATCACCACCACGACCGGCGAGGAAATCGTTCTCGGTGTTTCGCTCGAACAGGCCACGCTCAGCACGCCCGTTTCCGCATTGGGCCTCTCGACCCGTGCCCGCAACGCCCTGGAGCGGGCCAACGTCATCACGGTGCGTGACCTGCTGAGCTTCCCCATCGGCGATATTCACCTGATGAAGGGTGTCGGCAACCAGACCCGCCAAGAAATCATTCGCTTCGTCGCCCAATTGCGAGAGAAGTTTCCGAACGTCGAGCCGATCCCACCCCAAGACCAACCGGCCACGGACGCAGACACCGGCCCGCCCAGCCTCGAAGCCCTCCATCACCACATCATCGGCATTCGGAACCCGAAGAAGGACGGCGAATGGAACGTGCGGGCGGGCCTGCTCGGTGTGACCGCCCCGGACAGCCAGCCCCCTAGCACTTGGCCCAGCCAAACCGACGTGAGCGCCGCACTGGGCATCACCCGCGCCCGTGTCGGCCAAGTGGTGTCGACCGAACGCGCGCGCTGGTCGAAGGATCCCCAGATCACCGCCTTTCGCCATGAACTCTGCGAACAGATTCAACGGCTCGGCGGTGTCGTCACCATCGGCGAAATCATCGACCTGACCATTCTCCTGCGTCCCGCCGCCAACCCCCTCGCAACCACTCCGCCGCAACGCCTCGCCTCGGCCATCGCACGGGCGGCGGTCGAAACCGAAGACATGATGGCCCAGCGGCGCTTTCAGATGCGGCGAGTCGCCGGGAAAATCGTCGTCGCCTGCTCGCAGGAATTGGCCGTCTTTGCCGAGAAACTGGGCCAAGTGGCCGATGACCTGGCCGGGGCCGACCCCTTGGCCTCTCCAGTTCGCGTCTTTCAAGAGCTATACGGCGTGCCGCTGCCAGCACAGCCGCACGGGTGTCAGCCCTTTAGCAATGAACGACTTCTGAATCTCGCGGCGGCGATGAGCCAGAACGCCGCCGTGTCCTCCCGCCAAGAGGTTTACCCCCGTGGCATGGCGGCGGAACGCGCGTTGCGGTTGGGCATCGGGGCGCTCAGCGGATTGGGCCTGGGCGAAACAGAAAAAGGTTTTAGCATCGAACAGATCCGGGACCGGGTCAAGAGCCGTTACCCCGCCGCCGAGCCGTTGCCGGATCGCCCCGAACTCGATGCCTTGCTGCGAGAAGTCGGCCTGGATGTACACTGGGATGCCGGCATGAAGCTGTACCAACGGCGAGAAACGGCAACCCTGTTTACCTCCGGGTCGTCCGCTCCCCGGCGGCACTCCACCGCGACTTCCGCTCGGCATGTCGCAGTTACTCCCGATGTCGCCGAGGCACGGGCGTTCGAGGCACGTCTGCAACATGCCTTCAACGATGGCGGGTTCCTCGTGCTGGCCGTTCGCCCCAATCGGATGCGGTGGGCCGAAGCGGAACTCTTGCGGCGGTTCGCCCTGGAACGGGTGTCTTTCGACGATCTGTTCTTTGGCGTGCTGCGGGAAGAAGCCCAGGAACTCGAAGTGGATTGGAGCATCATCGCGCAAGCCGATGGGGCCGATCCCGCGAGCCAGGATTGGAAGAACCTCATGCACCTCATCGGCCGGGTGCAACCGAAGCTCACGGAAAGGCTCGCCCAACGGCAAAAGCATCTGCTGCTCGTGAATCCGGGCCTCATCGCCCGCTACGATCTGATGTCGATTCTAGAAACACTCCGGGACAAGGTCGGGCATGATGTCCCTTGCCCCGGTTTGTGGGTTCTCGTGGCCAGCGACGAACAGAGTGATATGCCAATCCTGGATGGGGCCGAAATCCCGCTCATCACGCCGGGCCAGCGCACGCGCGTATCCGAAAGCTGGATCGATAATTTGCACCGAGGAAGAATATAACCAGGAAACATATGAACGACACGAATCACACTGAGGAAGAATATCACCACGAAATATACGAACGACACGAAAATGAAAGCAGAGCGGAGGCGGGACATGGCCGAGATCATTTTCCCAGACGAAAGTTATCGCATCATGGGGGCGTGTTTCGAGGTCTATAAGGAACTGGGTTGCGGCTTTCTGGAAGCGGTCTATCAAGAGTCGCTCGAAATCGAGCTGGCGTTGCAGGCCGTGCCGTTCCGAGCGCAGACCGAGTTGGCGTTGTCCTACAAGGGCCAGGTCTTGAAGCCGGTCTACGTCCCCGACTTCGTGTGTTACGGCAAGATCGTCGTCGAGCTTAAGGCGGTCAAAGCGCTCGATGGCGTTCATCGTGCCCAGGTTCACAACTACCTGAAGGCAACCCGCTACAAACTGGGCCTACTGGTCAACTTCGGCCATGATCCCAAAGTCGAATACGAACGCATCGTCCTCTAACCTCTTTAACCCTTATTCTTTTTTCGTGTCCTCCGTGTGTTTCGTGGTTCCTTCTTATGATTGTCCTCTAACTCTCGTTCTTTTTTTCGTGTCCTCCGTGTGTTTCGTGGTTCCCTCTTATGTTCGCCATCAAAACGCTGCTGCCTGAACTCCGTAAGCTCGTTGGGGAGCTGGCCGAGGACTTGCTCGCCCGCTCCACCCACGATGCCGCCATTCACGCTCGGCTCCGAGAAGCCTTCCAGCAGATCGAACGCAGCGGCCGCAGCGCGCAGGCGTTTGAAGTCTGGCGCGAAGACTATCTCGATCAGGTCGCCGTGGCGTGGGTCTTGGCTTGCGTCTTCGTTCGGTTTCTGGAAGATCATCAACTCATCGACGAATGTTGGCTCGCTGGGGAGGGCGAACGTCGCCGGTTGGCCGAGGACACGCACGAACTCTTTTTCCGTCAGCACCCCCACGACACTGACCGTGAGTATTTCCAATACGTCTTCCGGGCAGTCGGCACCATCCCGGCTGCCAAGGACTTATTCGCTGAGGAAAAAAATCCTCTCTGGGCTGTGGCTCCTAGCGGCGATGCGGCCATGGCTCTGCTCAAGTTCTGGCGAGAAATCGACCCGGAGAGTGGAAAACTGAAGAGAAGGTTCGGCCACGAAAGACACGAAACACACGAAAGAGAAGACAAAAACAACTCTTCCTTTCGTGTATTTCGTGTATTTCGTGGACCCGATCCGACTCGTTTCCTGGGCGACTTGTACCAGGAACTCTCGGAAAAGGCCAAGAAGAAGTACGCTTTGCTGCAAACGCCTGTGTTCGTCGAAGAGTTCATCCTCGATCATACCCTTGACCCCGCGTTGGACGAATTCGGGCTGTCCAAGGTTCGCATGATCGATCCGACCTGCGGTTCTGGTCACTTCCTGCTCGGCGGGTTCGCACGGCTATTCCACCTGTGGAGCCAGCCCGATCACACCACCGGCAACGCCGAACGGGATGTCCAAAAGGCGTTCGATGGCATCTGGGGCGTGGACCTGAACCCGTTCGCCATCGCCATTGCCCGCTTTCGCCTCATCGTGGCGGCCGTGCAAGCCTGCGAAATCCCGCGGCTCAAACTGGCTCCGGGTTGGACCATCCACCTCGCCGCGGGTGATAGCCTGCTCCACAAACAGGGCACCGGCGAGTATGAAAGCGATCTCTTCGAGGCCAACCCCTTGTACGGCTTCGAGGAACCCGCCGTCACACGCGCCATCCTCCATCAACGCTATCATGTCGTCGTCGGCAACCCGCCCTACATCACCGTGAAGGACAAAGCCCAGAACGAAGCCTATCGCCGACTCTACAGCACCTGCCATCGGCAATACTCCCTCGGCGTGCCGTTCACCGAGCGGTTCTGGGAACTCGCGGAGCGGGGTGAAGGCTACATCGGCATGATTACGGCCAACTCCTTCATGAAACGGGAGTTCGGTAAAAAGCTCATCGAAGAATTCTTCCCCAAGATCGACTTGACGCACGTTCTCGATACCTCGGGGGCGTACATTCCCGGCCACGGCACGCCTACCGTGATTCTGTTCGGGCGGGCCCAGAAACCCGTCGGCGCGACCGTCCGGGCCGTCCTCGGCATTCAAGGCGAACCGAGTACCCCGGAAGACCCCGCGCAGGGGTTGGTGTGGCAATCCCTCGTGCGGCACATCGACATCGCCAACGCCCAGGATGCCTACACCAGCTCGGCGGATGTCCCCCGTGAGACGTTCGCCCACCACCCCTGGAGTATCGGCGGCGGCGGTGCCAGCGATTTGAAGGATGTATTAGAAGAAAATGCAAGCATTACGCTTTCAGAGATTGCAGATAGCATCGGCATTACATCATTTACACTAGAAGATGATGTATATATCCTGCCATCTGATTCTGTAATTCGACACCATATCGGGTTGAACGAAGTTCGAGAAATGGTAGTCGGTGACACATTGCGTGATTGGCATGGTTCAAAATGTGACCCAGCAATCTTCCTATATGATTCAAACTTTGACCCAATCATTGACAGTGCCGCACAACCAGTATTTCAATATCTTTGGCCATATCGCACTAATCTATCCAATAGCAAAATGTTCGGTGGTAAAACCAAGGTTCAATCTGGGTTGAATTGGTATGAATACGGACGGCTAACCTACAACAAGCTCCGTACCCCGCTCTCCATCGCCTTTGCGTTTGTCGCCTCGCACAATCACTTTGTGCTGGACCGGGGCGGGAAGGTGTTCAACCGCTCGGCTCCGATCATCAAGCTGCCCGCCGAGGCCACCGTAGACGATCATCTCGCTCTGCTCGGCTTGCTCAACAGCTCCACCGCGTGCTTCTGGATGAAGCAGACATTTCACAACAAGGGTGATTCAACTGATCAATATGGGGCACGAACGACAGGTGATCCAGCATTCAATACATACGAATTCACGGGCACGGGCTTGCAGCGGCTGCCATTGCCTGAAGGTCGTCCGCTGAAACTGGCAAAGCAGTTGGATGATCTGGCTCAGCAATATCGAGAATTATTGCCCGAAACCACGGTGGCGACCGCGACTCCCGTTGCCGAGCGGCTGAAAGAAACCCGCACAAAAGCCGAGGCCATTCACGGCCAGATGATCGCCCTGCAAGAGGAACTGGATTGGCAATGTTACACGCTGTATGGATTAGGACCACGAAACACACGAAAGACACGAAAGGAAGACTCGGAAGAAGCATGGTTCTGCGAGGATTTGTTGCGTGTGGTTGAGGGTTTTCCGGGTCTATCTCTGGGTGAACGGGCCTTTGAGATTGTCCTGGCTCGCCAGATGGCCCAGGGCGCAGTGCAAACGACCTGGTTCGAGCGGCACGGTTCCACGCCGATCACGGAGATTCCGTCTCACTGGCCCGCGGCGTACCGCCGGTTGGTGGAACGGCGGATCCAGTTGATCGAGACGCACCCGGCCATCGCCCTGATCGAGAAGCCGGAATATAAGCGCCGCTGGAACACCGAACCGTGGGAAGTGCAGGAACAACGGGCACTGCGGAATTGGCTGCTGGACCGGCTCGAAACCCCCAAGTATCGCCAGGGAACCTCGGACCATCCCGAACTGACCACCACGGCCCGCATGGCGGACGTGGCCAGTGCGGACCCCGAGTTCCAGCAAGTCGCCGCCCTGTACCGCGGCCGCCCCGACTTCGACATGGCGGCTCTGGTGGCCGAACTGGTGACGGCGGAAGCGGTCCCCCTGCTGCCGATCCTCCGGTACAAACCGAGCGGCCTCCGCAAGCGCGCCGTCTGGGAGCGCACCTGGGAACAACAACGGGAAGAAGACAAAGCCGGAACCACGAAACACACGAATGACACGAAAAAAGAACAGAATGAAAATGAGAATAAGAATAAAAATGATGACAAGAATGATGATGGTGATAATGCGTTCGATCAAGATAAAGAATCTGATTCTTCATTTCGTGGTTCCCCTTCCAAGATCCCCGTGCCGCCGAAGTACACCGCGGCGGATTTTCTGAAGGCGGACTACTGGCGGCTGCGGGGCAAGCTGGACGTGCCGAAGGAACGGTGGGTGAGCTACCCGCATTGCGAGACGGAAGCCGATGGGTCGCTGGTGGTGGGCTGGGCGGGGTGGAACCACCTGGAGCAGGCGGCGGCGTTGTCGAGTTACTACGATCGGCGGAAGCAGGAAGGCTGGGAGGCGAGGCGGCTGGCCCCGTTGTTGGCGGGTTTGGATCAGTTGATCCCGTGGATTCACCAATGGCACCCGGAAATCGACCCGGAGTTCGGCGAAACAGCCGGGCAATCGTTCCAAACTATGCTAGAACAGGATACCCACGAACTCGGCCTAACCCTCGAAGAAGTGAGAAAGTGGGAACCGCCACCGAAAGCGCGGAGGCGGAGGATGACGAATGACCCCCGCACAACTACAAACGAAACTGACTGAGCTACTGGCCCTGCCGCAAGAAACGGAATGGGCCGAGTTCAAGCACAATAACACCAATCCGCAGATGATCGGCGCGAACCTGTCCGCGTTGTCCAATGCGGCGACGTTGGAAGGGCAGCCGTTTGGGTACATCGTCTGGGGTGTTGAGGACGGCACCCGGAACATCATCGGGACGACGTTCCAGCCTCGCCGTCAGAAGGTGGGCAACGAAGATTTGGAGCCGTGGCTCAACAAGTTGCTGTCGCCCAAAGTGAACTTCCGCATCTTGGAATTTGAGGCGGGCGGTCTGCCGATGGTGATGTTCGAGATTCAAGCGGCGAACACGGCCCCCGTGGCGTTCAGCGGCGATCACTGGGTGCGTGTGGGCAGCCACAAGAAGCCGCTTTCCGAGCATCCTGAACGAGAACGGAAACTGTGGCTGCAATTGTCGGGACCGATTCAGGACTGGTCGGCCCAAATCTGTGTCGGGGCCACTCTGAACGACCTTGACCCAACCGCCATTACATTCGCCCGGCAAGAGTACAAGAAGAAGCACCCGACTTTAGCCGCCGAAGCGGACGGCTGGGACGACATGACCTTCCTGAACAAGGCGAAGGTCTGCATCAACGGGCAGATCACTCGCACGGCGATTATTCTGCTTGGTCGTGCGGAGGCCACCCACCATCTTGCTCCCTGCCTGCCGCAAATCAGTTGGATTCTCCAAGATGAGCATGGACTGGAGCAGGATTACTATCACTTTGAGCCGCCGTTTCTGTCGGCGGTGGACGGTCTGTTTGCACGCGTCCGCAATCTGACGATTCGGCACCTGCCGGACGGCACGTTGTTTCCGATCGAAGTCACGCAGTACGACCCGTGGGTACTCCGAGAGACGTTGCACAACTGCATTGCCCATCAGGACTACACGCCGGGCGGCCGGATTCATGTTGTGGAGCAACCGGGATCATTGTTGTTCACCAACCGTGGCCGGTTCATTCCCGGTAGTGTGGAAGTCGTCATCACTCGGGATGCTCCCCAGGAGGTCCATACGAATCCGTTCCTGACCCGAGCGATGGTCCATTTGAACATGATCGACACCATCGGCAGCGGGATCAAGCGTATGTTCACGAAGCAGCGGCAGCGGAACTTCCCGATGCCGGACTATGACCTTGGCGAAGCCGAGCGGGTGAAGGTGCGGGTGGTCGGGCAAGTGATCGACGACAAGTACACCCGAATGCTGATGGCGAGGACCGATCTCGACTTGCTGGACGTGATCGCGTTGGACAAAGTGCAGAAGCGGGTGCCGCTCTCGGAAGACGAGTTCCAGTCGTTGAAATCGAAGAATCTGATCGAAGGTCGCCGTCCGAACCTCTCCATCTCGGCGGATGTGGCCAAAGCCACCGACACGATGGTCGATTACCTGAAGAAGCGAGGTGTCGACAAAGAGTATTGTCAGCGAATGGTGATGGAACTCCTTCAGAAGCAGGGGCAGGCCAACCGCCAAGACATTGACAAGTTGCTGCTGGCCAAACTGTCGGATGCACTCGACGACAAGCAGAAGCGGAACTTCATCAAGAACCTGCTTCAGGAGATGCGTCGGAATCAGGAAATGGACGTGGAGGGAAAAGGCCCAGCGGCAGTCTGGAAGTTGTCTAAACCGAGCGAGAAAGATGGTGGTTAGACGATTTTTTAGACTACCCCACGGGTCTAGAGACGAGGCAACTCCTTGCCCGAATACTGTTTGCGAGTGGAATAAACGAGCCGAGAAGCGGCAGCGAACGAGGAACTGACGATGCCCGAAAAACTCATCAGCGAATTGCTCGATTTGCCGGAACGGGTCCGCAAGGGGGACTTCGTTCTCAATTTGTCCAAGGGCGTGACCGAGCCGGACAAGACGCTGGAACAGTACGTCGTCACGCCGCAACTGGCGGCCTGCTTCGACGATGCTTTGGGCTTCATGCGTCAAGCCGTGGAAGCGGTGAACAGCAAGGCGTGCTACCTGCACGGCAGTTTCGGCTCTGGGAAGTCGCACTTCATGGCGGTGCTGCACCTGCTGTTGCAGCACAACTCCGCCGCGCGTGCGATTCCCGAACTCGCCAAGGTCTGCGGCAAGCACGATTGGGTGGAGAACAAGAAGTTCCTGCTGGTGCCGTACCACATGATCGGCGCTCGGAACATGGAATCCGCGATTCTGGGCGGCTACGTCGATCATGTGATGGCGCTGCACCCCACCGCCCCGCTTCCCGGCGTGTATCTGGCCGACGAAATCTTCCAAAACGCCCAGCAGCACCGGCAGGCGTTGGGTGATGAGAAGTTCTTCGCGCAACTGAACCAAGGGCAAAAAGAGGACGGCGGCGCGGGCTGGGGCAAGCTCGCCAAGGGTTGGGACGCGGCCCGGCTGGCCGCCGCGTTCGACGCTCCGCCCAAGAGCGAGGAACGCAGCCGGTTGGTAGGCGATTTGGTGCAGTACATCTTCCCGGCCTTCAAGGGAATCGCCCAAGGCAAAGATGAAGCCTTCGTTGACCTGGACGTGGGCCTGTCGGTCATCAGTAGCCACGCCAAGATGCTCGGTTATGACGGGCTGATTCTGTTCCTCGACGAACTCATCCTCTGGCTGGCGACCCACTCCGCAGACTTGGGCTTCGTGCAGAAGGAAGGGAACAAGCTCGCCAAGCTGGTAGAATCTCGGAAATCGGAACGCCCGGTGCCGATCATCAGCTTCGTGGCCCGGCAGCGGGATTTGCGGGACTTGATCGGCGACAATGTGACCGGCATGGAGCAACTGAACTTCTCGGATGTGCTGAGCCATTGGGAAGGCCGGTTCCACACGATCACGCTCGAAGACCGCAACTTGCCCGTCATCGCTCAGAAGCGGGTGTTGAAGGCCAAGAACGACGCGTGCCGAGCGGAGATTGAGGAGGCGTTCGAGAAGACGGCCCAAGTGCGATCCGAGATTCTGGAAGTGCTGCTGACACGGGAATCTGACCGGACCATGTTCAAGATGGTCTACCCGTTCAGCCCGGCTCTGATTCAGGCGCTCGTGGCCGTTTCCAGCGCCCTGCAACGGGAACGCACGGCCCTCAAGATTATGCTGCAACTGCTGGTCAATCGGCGGGACACGTTGCGGCTGGGGGACGTGATCCCGTTGGGTGATTTGTGGGACGTGGTGGCCCACGGTGACGAAGCCTTCACCGAGGTGATGCGGGTGAACTTCGAGAACGCCAAGAAGTTGTACCAGAACAAGCTGCTGCCAATGCTGGAACAGCAGCATGAGATTGATCTGGAAGTGGACCGCGAACGTGCCAAGACGAACAGCCAAGTCGCCGAGAAACTGCAACGGTTCGAGAACGACGATCGGCTGGTGAAGAGTCTTTTGCTGGGCTCGCTGGTTCACGGGGTCGAAGCCCTCAAGAATATGACGTGCATGAGGCTGGCGGCGCTGAACCACGGCACGATCCGCTCCCGCATTCCGGGTCGGGAACATCAGGTGGTGGCTCAGAAGTTGCGGACCTGGGCGGGGATCGTCGGCGAGATTCGGGTGGGCGATGAACCCATCAATCCCGCGGTGTCGTTGCAACTGTCGGGTGTCGATACCGAGACGATCATCGAATCGGCGAAGACCTTCGACAACAGCGGTACCCGTCAGTTCCGCATTCGGCAGATGTTGTTCCAGTCCCTGGGCATTCCCGAGCAAGACAACGCGTTCCTGTCGCATTCGTTCTTGTGGCGCGGCAGCAAGCGGTCGTGCGATCTGCTCTTCACCAACGTCCGTGCATTGCCGGATGAGTCGCTGCGGTCTACCGAAGATTGGAAGTTGATTATCGACTTCCCGTTCGACACCGAGGGCCACTCGCCGGTGGAGGATTTGGACCGGCTGGAAAAGTTCAAAGAACGAAACGAGAAGCAACGGACGCTGGTGTGGTTGCCGTCGTTCTTCTCGACCCGGACGCAAGGGGAACTGGCGAAGCTCATCATCATCGACCGGCTGTTGCTGAGCAACAACCTCGAACAACACGCCAAACATCTGTCGATGCAGGAACGGGAGACAGCCCGACTCTTGCTCAAGAACCAGCAGAGCGCCTTGTCGCAGCGGTTGGTGCAGGCGGTGGAAGCGGCGTATGCCATCCGTTCCGAACCGATGCCGGGGACGCTGGATGCCTCGTTTGACATGTCGGATTCGCACTTTCAGTCGCTGTTCCCGACACTCGTATTGCAGCGGCCCGTGGGAGCGAACCTCGGCGAGGCGTTGGAGCGATTGCTCGATCAGGCGTTGGCCCATCAATTCCCCAAGCATCCGCAGTTTGGCCAAGAGGTCAAGCTCGGCAAAGATCTGCGGCAGGTACTCGAAGTCTGTCAGGAAGCGGCCCGCACGCCGGATCGTCGGGTGTACGTCGAAGACAAGAACGTGCGGCTCAAGCTCCGCAACATTTGCAACCCGCTCGAACTGGGGCAAATGTCGGAAACGCATTTCGTCTTGGGCGATTCCTGGAAGAACCACTTCAACCGGATGCTGGCTCAATCGGAACAACCGCATCCCACGGTGGCGGACCTGCGGCGTTGGACCGACCAGCCCGATGACCGTGGCTTGCAGCGGGATGTGCAGAACCTGCTGATCCTCGTGTACGCCGATCAGACGAACCGCTCGTTCGTCCGGTACGGCAGCAACTATTTGCCCGGCCTCGATGATTTGCCGAACGAACTGGAACTCCAGGAGCAGACGCTGCCGGACTTGCAGGACTGGAACGCAGCGGTGACACGAACCGCCGATGTTCTCGGCCATGCCATCTCGAAGTTGTTGAACGCTTCCAATCTCGCCATGCTCGTCGCCAAGGTGAAAGAGAGCATCACCGAGTTCAAGGATGACTGCGACAGCTTGCCGGATCGCCTGCAATTGGTGTTGAAGAACTTGGGCGTGCCGGAAGGCGAATTCGTGAAATGCAACCGGGTGAAGACGGCCCAGGCCGTGAAGATGTTGCTTGGCCGTTGCGAGAACAAAGAAGCCACGGAGTTGGTCGGGGTTCTGGCTCACGCCCAGTTGGAAACCAACGCCACGGCGATGGGGAAGAGTCTCAAGTCGGCTAAGCCCGTGCTGGATTGCCTGCGCGCAACACGCTGGGATTTGTTCACTGCCGTGGCCCAGATTCAGGACCAACGGAAGACCGATGCCGACCTGTTGATTCAGGATGTGTGCAGTTGGCTCAAGACCGATGAACAGGCATTGGTAAGCGGTCTGGCGAGCAAGTTGTCCGAAGCGGAAAGCCGCGCGATCCAGTTGCTCACGCCACCCAAGATCGTTGAACCAGGGCCGAAACTTCCGCCCGTGGATCGGCCGAAGCCGAAACCCGGCTGGAAGCCGATCGACACGGGCGGCAAGGCACGCATGAGTCACAACGAGTCGATTACCGAGACGAAGGCGATTCTTCACAAGCTGGAAGAGAATCCGAAGTTGCGGCTCACTGTCCAATGGACTTTGGAGGAAGAGTCGCCATGAGCATCGGCACCCTGAGTTCACAACAACTGCGGTCCCTCCTTGAGGACAAATGGCAGCGTGACGCGGATGCCGTGGTCATTGGTCTGCACGTTGCCCAGCCGTGGAAGACTCCCAGTGTCGTGGATTTCGAGGCTGGGAAGGCACAGGTCGTCCGGGCCGATACGGTGTTCCAAGTGCGTGAAGTCCTCGGGGATGCTGAACGCAACAAAGAACGGATCATTCTGCTAACAAAGTTGCGACAGGGCGACTTAGGCAACGACGTAGTGGGCCGCCTCGCCCGCTGCCGGTTGTTCGCCATCGACGATTGGGCCAGCTTGTGTTCGCTCTTCAAAGCGAAGGAACTCGACCGTAGCATCTGCGATGCGGCGTTGGCCGAGGCTCTGTTGGATTGCGCTCCTGCCGATGGCTACCCGCCTGTTCCCGCTGGCATCCTGGATGCCGGAACAGTGTGGCGGGCGACGTGCCGACACGTCTTCGAGATGGGCGAGCGGGAACCCGATTTGGTGACACTGCTCTTGTGGGCGACGAACCCGACCGCCGTGGCTCGTTACCGGAACGTCAGCGGTGAATTGCGGGCCAGCCTGCGGGAACGGCTCATCACCAATCTGGGCGATGCGGCAGATGCCATTCTGCAGTTCGTGGATTGCCAAGCCGGTGGTGACGCGCTCGCCCTGGCTGTCGTCTGTCAGGTTGTGTTCGGCGCAGGCACCGACAGTGTATTGGACGCGGCCGCGGCCCGCATGGAGCAGTACCACAACAACAAGCCCATCTCGAAACTGGTCGGGCGGGCACTCGGACGGATCGCCAACGAGGCCATCGCCGATCTGGACCGCACCGACGATCCCCGCCTTGCCCAACAGCATCTGCAACGGGCTGACGAATTGCTCAAGCAGTTCCGCTGTGACGATCTCGCCTATCGCAGTCGGTTGACGTTGCTGGGGTTTGAGCAGCGTCTGGGCCGCTTTGGTACACAAATCATGGCGACACTGGCGAATGAGAAGCCGGATGCCATACGGCGCTGTGAGCAACTGCAAAGCGAGATTGCCGCCCATCGGCGGGCCAAGATCGGCCAGCGGACAGACCAATGTTCCCGCAGTGAGATGGCGCTCCGCTTGCTCCGCTGGTTGGAGGCTTCCGTACCAGTGGCCGCTTCCTTCGGTGAAATGGCCAACGTCTACCGGAAGGAACTGGCATTTGTGGATTGGGCACGCGAGTCAATCTGTCGGGGCGAGGATGTTGCCGGCTTGACGACGGCCTACCAGCAACTCGACCAAGTGGTACTGGCTCGTCGAGAGCAGTTCAATCAGGCGTTTGCGAAGTCACTGGCTGATTGGACGGCGACAGGTTCGACGTTCCCGGACGTGCTGGGTGTCGAGCAAGTCCTGTCGCAGTTCGTTGCCAAGATCGCCGATGCGGGTAACCGCATTTTGCTGGTGGTTCTGGACGGCATGAGTTGGGCGGTCTGCCATGAGCTGATGGCCGATGTTCGCCATGAGCATTGGTTCGAGGCCACGCTGGAGGAGTCCTCGGCGCTGCCAGCCCCCGTCATCGCCACGGTGCCGAGCATTACCGCGTATTCCCGCACGTCCCTTTTGTCGGGAGAGTTGGTCAATGGGGATTCGTCCATTGAGAAACGGAACTTCGAGACGAACGCTGCTCTGAAGCCAGTGTGCGACAAGCGGTATCCCCCGGTGCTGTTCCACAAGAAAGAAGTCACGGAAGGGGCCAGAGGCATTGTCGGTGACGATCTGAGCAAGGCGATCCTATCGGCGAACAACAAAATCGTCGGTGTCGTCATCAACGCCATTGACGATCGGCTCAGCAGCGCCCAGCAAGTGCGAGAGCAGTGGACGATCAACCGCATCAGTCCGCTGGGGGCCATTCTCAAATTGGCGCGGGATTCCGGGCGAGTGGTGATTCTCGCCAGCGATCACGGGCACGTTTGGCATCGCCCCGAAGCTCAACTGTGTGACGGCGACGGCGGTAGCCGCTGGCGTTCGCAAAGCGGCGAGATGATCGCCGGTGAAATTGTGATTCACGGAAGCCGAGTGCGGGAAGACAACGGCAGTCGTACCGTGGTCGTTCCGTGGGGGGAAACGATCTACTACGGCAGACCGCAGAACGGCTACCACGGGGGAGCCACACCGCAAGAGATGGTCAGCCCATTGGTGATCCTGATGGACAAGACCAGCACTTACAGTGGGCTGTTTGCTTGCGAGTACCCCAAACCGGAATGGTGGATGCCACCGCCCGTCGCCTCGGCGGTCGTGGAAGAACCGCCCGTCACCATTGTCACGCCGAAGAAGCCCGTCAGCCTGTTCGACAATCCGATCGAGGACGAAGAGACGCAGCCGGTTGTCACGCCGGTGAAGAAGCCCGTGATGCCGCCCGTTTCCACCGGCGGTCCTTGGCTCGAACGCTTGTTCGCCTCCGCAGGCTACAAAGATCAGAAAGAATTCGTCCGCCGTCATGCTCCCGAAGATGAACTCGTGCGGCGGTGCCTGGCCGCCCTTGATGCCAGCGGCGGCATCATGACCCCGCCTGCCTTTTCCCGAGCGGCGGACATTCCGGCGGCTCGTCTCGATGGATTGATCGCCCGCATTCAGCGACTGTTGAATGTGGACGGCTACGAAATTCTGACCTTCAGCCGTTCGGAGAATCGGATCGAATTGAATGTTCCGAAACTCATGAGGCAGTTTGATCTGGATTGAGCAATGGACATTAGCCGAGAACGCCGCCGAGAAATCATCGCCGCTCTGCGGAAGGGTACGGTGCCGCAACGGGGCTTGGATTTTCTGGCCGTGGGGCTGACCCGTTTCGAGCCTGTGATCGCCAGCGAACTCCGCGACGTGGCCCAAGGCGGCTCGATGTTCAAGGCGGTTCGGGGTGATTACGGCTGCGGTAAGACGTTCTTCGGGCGCTGGGTTCAGGAATACGCCAAGAAGAAAGGATTCGCCGCCGCCGAAGTGCAGATTTCCGAGACGGAAACCCCGCTGCACCGACTCGAAACGGTTTACCGGCGAGCGATGGAGCAGCTATCAACGACGGACACTTTCCTGGGTGCCTTTCGCTCCATCATCGACGGCTGGTTCTACGGCCTGGAAGAGGACGTGCTGGCCGAAGGGACGATGGATCCTTCCGATGAAAAGGCGCTCTCACGCCGGGCCGACGAGTTGCTGGAACAGCGGCTGGCCGAAATCACCCGAGCCACTCCGCAATTTGCCGCCGCCTTGCGTGCCTATCGAACCGCCCAACGTGCCAACGATCACGCGGCCGCAGAAGGATTGGCAGGTTGGCTGGCCGGTCAACCACACGTTGCCGCCGCGGTGAAGCGGGGGGCGGGAGTCAAAGGCGATGTGGACCACTACGCCGCCCTGAGCTTTCTGCGGGGCTTGCTGCTGATCCTAAAAGAGTCTGGGTACTCAGGGCTGGTGCTGGTTCTGGACGAAATCGAGACGCTGCAACGGGTCCGGGGGGACGTGCGCGAGAAGGGACTCAATGCCCTACGCCAGTTGATCGACGACATTGACAGCGGGCGATTCCCGAACCTCTACCTGCTCACCACCGGCACCCCGGCATTCTTCGACGGGCCGCAAGGTGTGCGACGGTTGGAACCGCTGGCCCAGCGGTTGCATGTGGACTTCCAGACCGATCCCCGGTTCGACAATCCCCGTGCGGTCCAACTTCGGCTGTCGGCTTTCGACCATGACCGATTGCTGGAAGTCGGGATCAAAGTGCGGGACGTGTTTGCCACTGATGGCACATCCCCGGATCGGGTGCGTCGGCTGGCCCCGGACAGCTACATCGAACGGCTCGCCCGATCCGTGACCGGCCAACTCGGCGGCAAGGTGGGGATTGCACCCCGATTGTTCCTCAAGAAGCTGGTTTCGGACGTACTGGACCGCATCGACCAGTTCGACGACTTCGACCCGATGAAGCATTACCAGTTGACCATCGACCGCAACGAAATGACCGCCGTGGAGCGGGAATCTCAACCCCAGAGTGTCGATGACATTGAGTTGGACCCGTGACGGCATTCGAGCGACTCCACCCGGCGCTGCAACACCACATCGTCAATTCGCTCGGATGGAGTGAGTTGCGAGAAGTGCAGTCATTGTCCATCGAAGCCTTTCTCTTGGGGGCCAACCTCGTCATCCTCGCGCCGACCGCGGGCGGGAAGACCGAATCGGCGTTCTTTCCGGTCATCTCCCAGATGCTCACCGAAGGTTGGGACGGGCTTTCGGTGTTGTACGTCAGCCCGATTCGGGCACTCCTGAACAATCAGGAGCAGCGGCTACAGAAATACTTTTCCTTAGTAGGTCGGCGGGCGGCGTGCTGGCACGGGGACACAACGCAGGGGGAACGCAAGCGGATTCTCGCCGACACGCCCGACTGCCTGCTCACAACGCCCGAATCCCTCGAAGCCATTCTGGTTTCGACCAAGATCGACCACCGAGAGTTCTTCCAGAACGTCCATTGCATCGTGATTGATGAGCTGCATGCCTTCGCCGGTGATGATCGGGGTTGGCATCTGTTGTCGGTCTTTGCCCGCATTCAGAAACTGGCCGACCGTGATCTACAACGGATTGGGTTGTCGGCCACAGTGGGCAACCCGGCTGAGATGCTGGATTGGCTCTCTTCGGGTTCCAAGCGAGAACGCCGAGTCGTCTCACCCACGCCCGTCACACGCCAAGCGCCGGATGTGCAACTCGATTACGTCGGCTCGCTGGGCAACGCCGCCAAGATCATCTCCCTGCTGCACCAAGGCGAGAAGCGGCTCGTATTCTGCGACAGCCGATCCCGAGTCGAGCAACTGGCGCTGCTCTTGCGAGAACGCGGCATCGATACCTTTGTATCCCATAGTTCGCTCGGTCTGGACGAACGGCGGGCTGCGGAAGAAGCGTTCGCTCAAAAGCAAAACTGCGTCATCGTTGCCACCAGTTCCTTGGAACTGGGCCTCGATGTGGGCGATCTGGACCGCGTGATTCAGATTGATGCCCCCGGCACGGTGTCGTCGTTTCTGCAACGGATGGGCCGCACGGGAAGACGAGCAGGAACACGATCCAACTGCTTGTTCTTGGCGACCAGTGACGAAGGCTTGCTCCGAGCCGCGGCGTTACTGGACCTTTGGAGTCGAGGATTCGTCGAACCCGTCAACGCTCCGCCCAAACCGTTCCACATCCTCGCGCAGCAGTTGATGGCACTCGTGCTACAAGAACGCGGGATCGGCAGACGGGCCTTTGTGCAATGGCTGGCCGACGTGCCCGCTTTTGCCGCCATGCCCAGCGAACAAATCGAAACGCTGGTGGATCACTTGATCCGCACCGGCACCCTCTTTGAGGATGCCGGGATTCTCGCTTTCGGCCAAGAGGGAGAGGCCAAATACGGCAGAAAGAACTTCTTGGAAATCTTGTCCGTGTTCACGTCGCCGCCGCTGTTCCAGGTCATCAGCGGACAAAAAGAACTCGGCAACGTCCACGAATCGACCTTCTACAAGCAGCAGGAAGGCCCGGCGATTCTCGTGCTGGCCGGGAGAAGTTGGAAGACAAACCACTTGGACTGGAAACGCCGCATTGCCCACGTTGAACCCACCGACGCGAAAGGGCGATCCCGCTGGATCGGTGAAGGGCAATTCCTGAGCTTTCGGGTTTGCCAAGCCATTCGCCGAGTGTTGGCCGCGGAGACGACCGAACCTTACTGGTCACAACGGGCCATTTCCCAGATTGGCGAAGTACGGATGGAATACCCGTGGGCGTCTAGTGACCAGACGATGTTGGTACAGCAGCCGAACGGCGAGGTTCAGTGGTGGACGTTCGCCGGTGGATTGGCAAACACGCTGGTCATGGACCACTTGGGCGGCGGTTCAAAGGCGAAGACGGACAACCTCTGCATCCGATTTCCTTCGACCTTGAAGCTGACGGACGTGGAAACGCTCATCGCTTCACGAATTCGGGATGAGATTGTGCCCACGCCCAGCGAAGACGCAATGGACAACCTGAAGTTTGGCGAATGCCTGCCGCCTCCGATTGCCGGTGAAGTGTTCGCCGCTCGGTTCAACGATCCCGAAGCGATTGCCAACATTCGCCGGGAGCCGATGCGAGTAGTCGTGGTGGGAGAAGGGACTGGTGAAGCATGACCGACGGACCCGCCATCCGAGAACCCGAACAGATTCGCTGGGTCGCGGGCTGCACTTTCCGCAATGATACTTCAATCGGCCAAAAGCGATACATCATCGAACTCTTGGAAGTGGAGCGTCA
>JAIXLE010000071.1 GCA_026931725.1 Bacteroidales bacterium | reverse complement strand
ATCAGGTGATTACAACAAATGCTGGAGTTACCTATACCAGCTTGCCGGGGGCTAACGGTTCTGTCCCGTTCTACGGCACCGTGGCCACAACGCTCGGTGCCAGCGGCGACCCCTATGGCGAACGCAACGGACAGGACGGCGTTCCCACCAACTCTCCGCCGACCACGCCGCTGAACAACTACGCGGACACGGACCCGGCAACCCTCAATGTCCCGAACGGTAATGTCGTTAAGACGGTACAGACTACTGATCTGTCGTCGACCTCTGGGACAGATGTCGCGGTCGGCGAAACCGTGACCTATCGGCTCACCGTGACGTTGCCGGAAGGCACCACCACCGGGTTGGTAGTCACGGACAATCTGCCGGCGGGGATGCAGTATGTCGCGGGTTCCGCAAACGTCATCACCACGGGCTTCAATGGGAATACTGGCGCGGCACCCACAGTTACCGGTGGGACAGGTGATGGGGACGACATCACGTTTAGTTTCGGTACGATCACGGTCGATGGTGATAACAACACGTCCAACAATTCGTTCATCATCGAGTTTCAGGCGATCGTTCTGAAGGTTTCTGGGAATGAAGGCATCTTGCCCGTCCAGACCACGTTGAACAATGCGGCGACACTCCAAGTCGGCACAGGTCCAATTGTGACCACGCCCGATGTGCCCGTGACCGTCGTCGAACCGCAACTGCAAGTGGTCAAGTCCGTGGTGAATGCGGACACGTCCATTGATGCGGGGACGACGGTTCAGTACCAGGTGGTCATTAGCCATACCAACAAGTCGACTGGACCCGCGTTTGACCTGTCCATCAATGACCTACTCGCCTCGATCGGGATGGATTTGGTAGTCGGATCGGTGGGGATTACCAATCCTGGGTATGGCATTCAGAGCGTGACCAGTGGGAATACCGCAGGTGATACCAATGTGGCCGTCACGGTCAGTGAACTCCGTCTCGGGGACACGATCACCGTGACCTATTCGGCCGTCCTCCAGGGAGCCGCGGATTCGGGACCAGCTCCGGGTAGCACGGTCACCAACACGGTCAAGGTGGATTACGACACCTTCCCCGGTGAGACTCCGCAAGAACGGCAGGAACCGCAGATTCAGGGCACCGCGGATATTACGGTCAACACCTACAGTGTCAGTGGGAACATCTACCGGGATCTCAACAATAACGGGGTGTACGAACCGGGTAGCGGCGAGACGCTGATTACGGGCTCGGTAGACTTATTGCTCACGGGGAAAGACCATCAAGGAAATGATGTCTCCATTCCGTTGAACACAATCAATGGGACATACATCTTCTCCGGTTTGCGTCCCAGTGATGCAAGCGGCTATACCATCACCCAGGTGACACAGCCCACGGGGCTACTCGACGGACGGGACACACCGGGGACACCGTTCACTGGGACCGGTACGGCTGCCACGGATGATCGTGGGACACCTCAAGTCCCAGCCCGTGATGCCGATGCGATCTCGGCTATCGTGATCCCGCTGAATGCCGCCCAGGATGGGACGGCGAACGCGGGGGTCAACTACAACTTCGGGGAACTGCCCGCCGCGTCCCTCGGTGATTTTGTGTTCGTGGACACGAATGGGAACGGCGTACAGGACGTGGGAGAACCGGGGTTGAACGGTGTCACCGTGCAACTCACTGGGACAGACGACACGGGACATCCCGTCAATCTCACAACCACCACAGCCAACATGAGCGGTGTGGATGGGAAGTACCTGTTCACCGGCTTGCGTCCCAGTGATGCGAACGGATATACCGTTACGTTCACTGCGCCAAGTGGGTATTTCTTCACTGTCCCCAATTCGACGCTCCTATGGGCGACCGATGCCAACGATAGTGATGCCACGCCACAAGGTGGGACGACGGGGACGACGGGTGGCTACGTCATCGTTGCGGGTCAGAATGAAACGAGCGTCGATGCGGGTCTGTACCAGCCGGTGACGATCGGCGATACGGTGTTCTACGACACGAACGGTAATGGGATTCAGGATGGGACCATGAACCTGCCGGAACCGGGAATCCCCAGTGTCCAAGTGACCCTGCTGTACGCTGGCCCGGACGGAGATTTTGCGACCACGGGGGACAACGCCTCCTTCACCACGCTGACCGACGCGAACGGGAGCTACAGTTTCGCCAATCGCATCCCCGGTGTGTACAAAGTGCAGGTGGACACGGTCACCGTTTCCGCATCGGGCACCGTACCGGACGGGTTGACCGCAACGACGGCGACGACGCAACTGACGACACCCATGTTGCTCACCTCGGGAAGCACCGATCAGGACCGAGACTTCGGCTTCAGAGGTTCGGGCGCGGTTGGGGATCGGGTCTTCTTGGATGTCAACGGGAACGGTGTCTACGACGCTGGTGAAGGATTGGACGGGGTCACCGTCACCATCAGCGGTGATCTCGATGGTAATGGGACAATCGAGTCGGATGAGGTTCTGACCACGACGACCGGCCCCGATGGGTATTACCAGTTCGCCAACCTCCGCACTTCCCCTGTCGGCGTGACCTATACGGTCACGGTGAACCCCGCGGATCTGCCTGAAGACGGCTTGGGGAACATTCTGACCAACACGATTGACCCGGATACGGCCAATCCAGGAGACAATACGTCCCAGGTCACGTTGACGAACGCCGCTCCGAGTAACCAGGATCAGGATTTCGGTTATCAAGGTCCGGGACTTATCGGG
Source organism: Bacteroidales bacterium (assembly GCA_026931725.1). GTDB lineage: Bacteria > Planctomycetota > Planctomycetia > Gemmatales > Gemmataceae > JAIXLE01. The sequence continues at coordinate 843 of JAIXLE010000071.1, read as the reverse complement.
GACACGATCTTCCTGGATGTGAACAACAATGGGATGCCGGACCCTGGCGAAGGGATCACGGGTGTCCCTGTCACCCTCACCGGCGATGTGGACGGCGATGGGACACTGGAGACATTCGTCACGACCACGGATGCGAACGGAGTCTACGACTTCTCCCATCTGCCCGTGGCCAACAAGAACGGCACGCCGATCACCTACACCGTAACGGTGGACACGAGCGACCTTCCCACGGGTGTCACCAATACCGTAGACCCGGATACACCCTCGCCCGGTAACAGTACGTCTCAGGTCACGCTTTCCGGCGCGGCTCCGGTGGACCTGGATCAGGACTTCGGTTATCGCGGCACGGGTTCGATCGGCGACCGTGTGTTCCTCGACCTGAATGGCGATGGGGTTTGGAACGCTGGCGAGGGGATTGCCAATGTCCATGTGACCCTGACCGCGGATGTGAACGGAGATGGGGTCAGTGAGACATTCACGGCCATCACGGACGTGGACGGGTACTACGATTTCACCGGCTTGCCCGTGTACCAGAAAGATGGGACAACCCCGGTCAGTTACACGGTTGCGGTCAACACGGGTGACCTGCCAGTGGGGGTCACGAATACGGCGGACCCGGACGGCGGCACCGCGAATCAGTCGGTACTGACACTGGTGGGGAATCCGAATAATAACCTGCAGGACTTCGGTTACCAGGGGACAGGTTCACTGGGTGACCGTGTCTGGTTGGATAGCGATGGCAATGGTCTTCAGGGGTCGCTATTGCTCGAACCGGGTTTGCCATCCGTTGATCTGACTTTGACATTCGCGGGACAGGACGGCGTATTGGGGACCGCTGACGAC
>JAIXLE010000063.1 GCA_026931725.1 Bacteroidales bacterium | reverse complement strand
TGTGAGGAAGTGCTGCCCGCGTACCTACGGTTCGTCAAAGGGGTCGTCGATTCGTCTGATTTACCGCTCAACGTCAGCCGGGAACTGCTGCAACAGAACCCGCACTTGAAGACGATTCGCAAAAACGTCGTCCGCAACATCCTCTCTGGACTCGAAGGCCTGCGGAACACTCAGTACGAAAAGTATCTGGAGTTCTACAAGGGACTCGGCGCGGTGCTGAAAGAAGGCATCAGCCGCGACTGGGAGAACCGGGAAAAGGTCGCGGACCTGCTGTTGTACGAATCCGCGCACACGGAAGCGGGGAAGTTCATCACCCTGGCGGAGTACGTCGAAAAGATGCCGGAAGGCCAGGAAGCGATTTACTTCCTGACGGGCGAGTCCGCGGAACAGCTGCGGAATTCCCCCTACCTGGAAGCGTTCCGCGCCAAAGGGTTCGACGTACTGTTGATGACGGACCCGATGGACGAGTTCGTGATTCCGCAACTCGGCGAGTACAAAGGCAAAAAACTCCAGCCCGCCGACCGGGGCGATGTCAAAGCCTCGGATGAAGAGATTCCCACTGAGGTGAAAGACCGTTTCGCCAACTTCCTGGCGGCTCTGAAAGTCAAACTTCCCGAAGTCGCGGATGTGCGACTCACCCGCCGACTGACCACCAGCGCGGCGTGTCTCGTCACCGAAGGCGGGATGTCCGCGCACATGGAACGTCTCTTCGCCCGTGCGGGGGATCATGCGGGCATGGGGTCCGCCAAGCACATTTTGGAACTGAACCCCGAAAGCCCGGTCGTGGCCGCGGTTCGGCAACTGCACGAGAACAGCCCGGAGGATAGCCGACTCGATGATTACGCTCGGCTGCTCTACGATCAGGCCGTCATCGCGGAAGGGAACCGGATCGCGGACCCGGTCAGTTTCGCCCGCCGTATCAATGATCTGCTGATGAATGCGGTTCAACGCTAGAACGATGGTTCGGCGAGGGGAGTTTCTTTTCCCATTCCGATTGCAGTACAATAGAAAAAGTTGTGTGGGATTTGAGAGGCTCGTTTATGATTACCTTACTACAGCAGGCTTTTTTTGAAGCTGCGAAGTTACCTCAAGCTGAGCAGGAGCTTCTCGCGTCCCGACTGCTTGTCGAATTGGCTGCGGAGGATGACTTTGATCTCGCTCTGAACCAGCCGTTCAGTAAGTTCATCGGCTTGGCGCGTGAGGCGTTAGCGGAACATCATGCGGGATTGACCGAGGAATTAGACCCGGAACGGCTATGAACTCGCGTACAACAAAACGATTCCGTGTGTTGTTTGCGGCGTTACCGATTCATGTTCAGCGACAAGCAAAGGAAGCCTACCGATTGTTCCAGAAGAATCCGTCTCATCCCGGTCTTCGTTTCAAGCCAGTGCATGATGATCCGCCGATTTACTCGGCGCGGGTAGGCATCAGCTACCGTGCGGTGGGTGTCCAGGATGGTGACACGATCATTTGGTACTGGATCGGATCGCACGCTGATTACGATAAACTACTGGAACAATTGTAGCCGCCGAACGAGTCGTTGCAGCCGACCCCGCCTCGTGATGGGGTTGGGTGTCGTGTCTTGGTGGCCCTATTCGCTGTGGGTGTCCTGGCGGGGTTGCTGAGCTTTGTTCTTCTCCTCTTCCCGAATCGAGAACCCAAGGAAGGGGAGAGCGTTACGCTGTCATTGGCTGGGTTGGCGGGGATCGCGGAAGACGGTTCGGCTAAAAGTATCCGCGATAGAGTGCCGCGCCCACAAGGGCCACATGGAGAATGGTCAAGCTCCAGAATACGAACTGGAACGAGAACTTCTTCGTCTTGTGACGAAAGAACTGTTGACCGAGGATCGCGCCGGGCCAACCGCCGAGGACACCGAGTACCAAGAGTGTTCGCTCGGGCACGCGGCGACCGCCGTGGACCGCCCGGCTTTTATCGAAGCCGTACAGAGCGAAGCTCGCCACGCTCAGAATCAGCACGGTTCCGAGATACGCCAGAATCAGTGTCGTCACGCCGTCCGCTCCCGTGTGCGATCATTGCGTATGGAATCACGTTCATCGAATCCACGGGAAGAAATGCTGTTTGAGGGACCACAACATCGCGGTCAGCGTGCCTGTTTCCCGGACAAGGCAGCTCACAACCCGTAGATACCAGCGACTCACGCCGAGGGGAAGTTCTGATTGTGGGCAGGCATCCACGGCCGCACGCAGATCCGCCCGCGCATCCGCGAAGACTGCCGATTTCTCCGCCGGAGCGGCTTTTTGGATCGCAATGCAGGCGGCCGCCAGTGCAAAGATCAGCTTCGTGCCATCTGGCAAGCCGATCCGTTCCACCAAGTTGAGATATTCCGTGGCCTCCTCGGGCTTGCCTTCCACGGCTAAAGTCAGGGCGAGCCAGCCGTAAAATTCATCAGGGAGGTCTTCCTCCATCAAGAGAACGGAATAAATGAGTCGGTCGGCATCTTCGTCGCGTGCCAAAGCCCGGAATGCATCGTGCAAAGGGCGTAGCATCTCAGGGGAGACATCCTCTCGCTCGGTCCAATCCCCTAGCCACGCGGCGGCCAAGGCAAAATGCCGCGCGGCCGTCAAGGCGGCACCAGCTAAAGCCCAGGAGTCGTCCTCTTCGCGGAGCAACTCGGAATAGCGTTGAACCGTTGCCGTGGCGGATGAAATCTGCCCCAGGTCAACCATTCCCCAAACGTAAACCAGAACAGCTTCTCGGCCCGCTTCGCGGTTGTTCTCGACCAATTCTCCGAGTCGATCGGCGGCTTTATTGCCGTGGCCCGATTGGATCATGCGATCCACCCACAATCCTGCCGTGGCCGGAGAGGCTGTGCCAGCGCGTACCAGTGTATCCAGATCGTCATCGACTTCGGCTTCCCAGCCCGCTTCGATCATGGCGAGGGCCGCATCGCGGAGGAGTTTCCGTGTGGCGGCGGGGTCCACGCCCAATTTCTGAAAATTCGCCCGCGCATCGGACAATTCTCCTTGGCGTGCAGCCACTTGGACCGAACGCAGTTTGAGGAGTGGGCCATCCGCATGAGCTTGCAGTTGAGACAGGGTCGATGCCGCTCCGGTCACGTCATCGGTGGCGAGTTGTTCCTCGATGAGTTGTAAACCCGCAACCTCGAATTGGGGGTCGGCTTGATAGGCTTGGGCGTAGTCTTCACAGGCTCCGCGATGGTCGCCGAGTGCGCGGCGGGCTTCCCCGCGCAGCATGTGGGAGATCGGTTCTCCGGGGCTCAACCGCACGAGTTGATCCGCGGCGGCGAGCATCTCCTCGTTACGGCCATCCGCATCGTACCAGTGCGTCAGTTGTCGCCAGCCCCAGTGGTAATCGGGTTCCTCCGCGAGGAGGACTTTCATCTGAGCGATCGCCAGAGCGCGATGGCCGCGACGGGCTTCCACCCAGGCGGCTCGACCCCGAAGCGCAATGGGCGGTGGTGTCCCCATCTCGGGTGGGGCGCACGCGGTGAGTGCCTCATCATAGCGTCCCGCGAAAGCGAGGATTTCCGCGCGGCGATCATGTCCGGCGAGGAACCGAGGCGATTGCCGATTCACGGCTTCCACGGCGGCGAGGCGGTCTTCCGTGGAGGCTGTCTCCCCGGCGGGGGTATCGAGCCAGTAGATTGCCGCCCAGGGGTTGAACTCTTCACCCGATTGCCAGGCATCGCGGAGGAGTGTCACCGCGCGATCTTCCCAGTCGGCGGCCCGCATCTGGTTGAAGGCCATCTGGAGATAAACGGAAGATCCTTCTTCGGATTGCTGGCAGATTTCCGCGAATGCCTGGGCGGCGAGTTCGATTTCATTCTGCTTGATGGCGAACTGCAACTGCTTGATGAGCCCTTCGGGGCCAGCCATGTGTTCTTGCAGCACGGCCAGGGCGGTACGGGCTTCCTTCATCTCGTCGTCCGCGAGGTAGGCATCGAAGAGGATCGCGGCGGCGGGAGAGTAGTTCGGGAAAGTCCGCAGCACTTCGCGGAGGTCTTCTTTCCCGGCTTCCCGGTCGCCGAGTTGGAGCCGGGCTTCACCACGCATGGTCAGCGACATTGGGTGTTCGGGGCGGAGCCGAATCAGTTCTTTGGCGGCTTCCAGGTAACTTTGCGGGCGATGGGTTTCGTTGTACCATTCGGCGAGTTGCTGCCAGCCCCAGACATAATCCGGGTCGACGGCCACGAGCGCTTGCATGGGCGGAATGGCCAGGTCGTAGTTGCCCCGCCGAGCTTCGATCCAAGCGGCCCGGCCTTGCAGAACCAAGGGCAGATCCGCGAGCAACGCGGCTGGGCGGGCGGCAGCGAGTGCTTCCTCGTAGCGTTCCAGCTGGGCCAATCGCTCCGCTTTCAGGTCATAGGCATCGACGTAGCGCGGATCGAGTGCGATCGCCCGATCGAGCGCGGCAAGAATCTCATCAGCGCTGGAGAAATCGTTCAGCGTGCGGGCCAGTCGCACCCAGATCCGCGGATCACCGGCGCGGTCGCGGGTCAGTTCACGCGCGAGATCCACGGCATCATCGGGGCGGAAGAGACGATCGGACCAGTATTGCACCGCACCCCAAGCCATGTCGGGGCGGGCGGGGTTATCGGGTTCGTAGCCCGGTTCGTGGCGAACGGAAGCCTTGGCCTGTTCGAGCGCGGCTTCACCCTGATCGGCGTGCCAGAGTCGGTCGGCGAGTTGCCAGCGAATCCAGGAATCGAGGGGATTCCGGGCCACCGCTCGTTCCAGAACGTGGATCGCGGCGGGGTCATCTTCCGCAGTGGCGAGGGCTTCCGCCAGTTCGTTGGCCAGGGGTGGCCATCCCGGTGCGACCGTGGCGGCTTTTTGCAGGGCTTCCAAAGATTCTTCGGTTCGGTTCGCCGCACTGTTCGCCTGGGCGAGGTCGACCCAGAGCTTCGCGGACAGCGGAAATCGTGTGGTCGCCTCTTCGGCCAGGGCGGTGGCTTCCTCGGCGCGTTGCATGTTGGTCATGGTCTGAATGACCAAAGACCAACATTGCCAAACATCGGGGCGTTCTTCGAGAAACCGCTCCAGTTCCGCGAAGAACTGTTCGTATTCGTCGGCATCGTCGATGAGGCGGACGGATTGTTCATAGTAGGAAACGAGGCCGTCTCCGGTGAACGGGGCCGCGTGCAGGGTTTCGGCCACGAAGCGGAGGGCGAATTTCTTTTCTTTCAGTCCGCGAGACGTTTGCACGAGTTCCGCAATCGCCATTTCATGATCGGGGAAGAGGCGGATGGCCGCTTTCAAAGTCTCAACGGCTTCCTCGGTGCGATCCGCTCGGCGGTGGACATGGGCCAGCACGGCGAAATGGGAAGGGTGCGTCGGTTCCAGTTGTTCGGCTTTCTGGATGGCGGCCAACGCCGCGTCGTGCTGTTTTTTATCCGCGTAGACCATCGCCAGTTGTCGCCAAGCCCAGGCATCGTGCGGGCACAGGTCCACGAGTACCTGAGCGGCGGCAATGGCTTCTTCCCCTGGTTCCCGATACAGGAACTCGGCCCGCATTCGGAGGAGCGGATAAATCGAGGCGTAGCGTTGTGTCAGCGTCCGCAGGTGGGTGCGTGCCGCGGTTCGGCCTTCGGTTTCCGCAATCAACCCTGCAACGATCCGTTGGGCTTCCGCGTTCAGCGGGTCATGCTCCAGCAGGGCACGAATGTATTCCAAGGCTTGCGTGTAATTCGGTCTTGTTCGGGCGACGCGGGCCGCGTACTTGAACCAGTGCGCGGGATCGGCCAGTGGTTTGGCCGCTGCCAGATCCGCTTCCGCTTTCTCGAATTGACTGATGTTGGAATACTGATCGGCACGGAACAGGAGTAACTCCGCCAGAATGTGGGCGGGTGTCTCGCTCCCAGGGGGGGAGGATTGCCCGGCTTGGTGGGCCGCTTGGTATTTTTCGATCGCCTTTTGCAGGGCCGCGAAAGCGTATTCGGGTTCATCGCGGTCTTGCAGCGCGGTGAACAGCAATTTCACGGAAGCGATTGCGGGCAGTTTGGGCCGGGAGACGCGGGCTTGTAAGACCTTCATCGCTTCCGTGGATTTCCCGATGGCACGGGCGGAGCGCACATACACTTCGCCGAACTGCTCGTCGTGGTCTTCCAGGCACGCGGCAAAGCGGTAGAGTTCCACGGCTTCCTCGAAACGCTGTTCATCCCAATACTGGCTGCCGAGCAGGTAGTAACCGGCCGCCGCGGTGGGCCGCATCTGGAGCGAACGCCGCAGCAACCGATTGGCTTCACTCCGTCGATGGGGGTGCATGAGCAGCATTTGTGCCAGCGATTGCAAAATCAGCGGATTGACTTCTTCGTCCTGGGCCGCGGCTTCCAAGGTGGCCAACCGTTCCGGTATCAGGCCGAGTTCTCGTAACAGCGTAGTTTTCGCCATCACGAGCGTTGAGACGTGGGGGAAGTCCACTTGTAGCGCTGTGATGGCTTCCATTTGGAGAACGGGGTGCCCGGTGGCTTTGGCCCAAGCCAGATTCGCAAACCGGGTCAGGCAATGTGTGGGAAAACGATCCCGCATACACTGGAGTGTCTCATGCGCTTCCGGGTACTGATGATCGGCCAGACGACATTGGAGTTCAAAGAGAGCATCGTATTCCGCGGCATCCGGCAAGGAGAGATCATCGAGCCGAGCGGCTTCCGTGGGGGGCACCGCAACGAGGGCATGGGGGCCGAACGCGGCGTAGCGTTCCAACAGAATTGCCAGGGAACCCTCCGTGGGATGGCGTTCCAGGCCATCGGCCAACCAGAGGCTGGAGCGGAGGGTATCCGTGCCAAAGGCGAGGCGGGGTTGACTGAAGCCGGTTTCCACCAATGTGATCAGAAACGGCACGCCGCGTGCGATCAGGGCCACGGCGGTATCGCGGGTCAGTGTGAATTCGCGGGTGATCCAGTGTGCGGCCTGGAACCGCCGGCGTGCGTTCCCGTCGGGCAATCCGTCGCTGGGGGGCGTGTCCGCGGAGTCGGATTCGGGCAGTGGTGGCGCGGACCAGAACCGGGTGAGCAGTTCATAAACGCCGGGTGGGGTTTCCGTGAATGTCAAGTCCACGGCGAGGCGGGTCTGTTGGGGAGCGGTGGGGCGTTCTCGCTCCAGTGTTTCCGCGAAGGTTTCGTAAAACGGTTCGCCGACTGCGCGAGCCTCCTGGATGGCCGTTGCAAAATCACTGAGGGCGTAAGCCACATCCCCACGGCTTCTGGCCAGCCACGTTTTCAGGTCCGGTTCCAAGAGGGGACACAGTTCCTCGTAGCGATCCAGTGATTGCCGGGCATCGGTGAAACGGCCCGTTTCGTACTGCAACGCGGCCAACTGGGCGACCACGATGCCCGCTTCGATCTGGGTGCAGGCTTCCGTCAAGAAGTCGATGGCTTCGGTGGTTTTCCCTTGCCGGTGCAGCAATTGCCCGACAGCCTGTACGGCGGGGCGGAACCACGGTTGAATGGCCAGCGATTGCCGGGCAGCCGCGAGCCCATCTTCGTAGCGTTCCGCGTATTCGTAGATGCTGGCCCGCTCGACGTTCAACCAAGCGCGATTCTCGCAGAGGGCTTCGGCCTCCGCGAAATACTGATCGGCCCGGTCGAAGTCCCGCATCCGGCCCAGGGTGTACCCCCAGAGTGCCAGCCAATCGGCACGGAGTTCGGGGGAAGATTCGGACCAATCCGGGTGCTGCCGCAAAAACTCCCAGCAGGCGAGGGGGCCAAACCGTTCGAGTCGGTAGCGGGCGTGGTAGTAAATCGCTTCCGGGAACGCGGGGCTCTCGCGGAACGCCACCAGGTGCAGTTGTCGGCCTAGTTTGGGGGCACCGAGTTGAATGGCGAGTCGGCCACCGAGCAACCGGGCCGCCGGGCCAGACCAATGGCGGATCGGGCCGAACGGTTCCGACAGGGCATACGCTTGACGGTAGCGGCCTTGGTTGTACTGCTCACGAATACGAATCAGGTCCGATTGAGGAATTTCCATTGGCGACGGCTGGGGTTGTGTACGCGGGAACAACGAATCTAAGGGATGAACAGATGGTTACACGATGGCATTCATCCTGTGGGTCCGCGTGAGGCAACCGCTACGATGAACCAGAAGACTCCACGGGGGCGGCGTCGGCCAGTGGCCCGAGTTGGCTGAGAATATTTCCCAGTTGACCCAGTCGCATTCCAAAGCGATCGAGAAACTCGGAGAGTGTAAATTCATTATCAATTCCGTCTTCATCCTTCAAGCGATCCGTTAAATCGCGCATCAGCGTCAGATAAGCACGTTCCACAATGGGCAGGGCATCTTTGCACTCCTGGCCGATACCGGGGAACTCCGACTGCCAGCGTAGCAGAAAGGCCCGCCACCGGGTGCCCGCATCTTGAGCCGCAGCCTGATTTTTCAGCAATGTCAGTTGTTCTTTTTGCACTTCCAGCAGTTGCCGCAACACGTCGAGCGTGCTGGGCTCCGTTGAGGCCGTTTTGGCCTGGGGAGGAAGGATCACCGCAGGTGTGGTCACGTAAATTGAGGAGTCCATATGACGACCGAATTCGGTGCCAGAATACGAATCTTCCTCATTATATTGCGGAAAGGGTTTCCATGCGACAGGCTGAAGATCGGACAAACCAGAAAACAGTCGCGGCCAGTTGTCGGGGGGTGACAACTGGCCGCGACTGTTGGGGAATTTTGATCCCAGGTACAGGCCGTTGGCCTGGGGGGCAGGTCGGTTCAGGGGGAAGAACCGACCCGTTGACCTGGGTTCTGGCCTACCCGATCGGGGGAGACGAGTAGAACCGATTCGTCACAGGGGGGTTGGGGGTTGCTGTGACGCTCAGACTTAAAGCAGTTGGCGTGCCAATCCGAATTTCCCACAAGCATGATTCCCTAACGTGTTGCAAGATCATGTGTTATAAAAAGTCTCAAAAATTAGCCGTCCCGAGGTGATCCTGGCTACCAGGGAACTTGGTACGATTTACCGGGTAAAAACTACAATCGACCCGTTCTGCCAGTATCCGTGGAGAACGATGGGACGGATAGGATCGTATCCCGATCGCCTTCCCCTGCATCACCTGGAATGAATGGATCGGGGCAACCCAGACCGACTCCCATGACCACCCCCGCTGCTGACGATCCCGTGAGCGCCCCCCAACCACTGGACCTGACGGGCCGGACAGTTGGGGAGTTTCAGGTTCTGCGCAAAATCGGTGCGGGCGGCATGGGGCAGGTCTACCTGGCACGTCAACTCTCTCTCAAACGAGAAGTCGCACTCAAAATCCTCCGAGACGATCTGGCGGCGAACCCGACGGCATTGCGACGGTTTCAGGCCGAAGCCGAGGCCGTGGCCCGTGTAACGCACGCCAACATCGTTCAGGTATTCGCGGTCGGCGAGCAGGACGGTTTGCGGTACATGGCTTTGGAGTTTGTCGATGGCCGCAATCTCCGCGATTATCTGGCACGACGCGGGGTGCCGGATTTACCCTTGGCTCTGAGCATCATGCGGCAAGTCGCGGCGGCTTTGCAGCGGGCCAGCGAAATCGGCATCGTTCACCGGGACATCAAACCGGAAAACATCCTGCTCACCCGGCAAGCGGAGGTCAAAGTCACGGATTTTGGCTTGAGCCGATACACGGCGGCCGATGCGACCCCGCTCCATCTCACGCAGAGCGGCATGACACTGGGCACCCCCCTGTACATGAGTCCCGAGCAGGTTCATGGGCAAGTCGTTGACCATCGTTCAGATATTTATTCTCTGGGTGTAACGAGTTATCACCTCCTCACCGGCCAACCGCCGTTCCGGGGGAACACCGCATTTGAGGTCGCCGTTCAACATGTCCAGGTGGAGCCCGTTCCACTTGCTACGGTTCGGCCCGATTTGCCGTCCGATATTTGTGCGATCGTTCACAAAATGATGGCGAAACGGCCGGAAGACCGCTATCAGACCGCACGCGACATCGTGCGGGAGTTGGCCCGTGTGCAGAAGGGCATTGCCCTTGGAGTCGCGTTGCCGGACCTGTCAGGGGCGGGCGCACCCATTGCCCCTGGGGGCGGGTCGACTTCGCAACCTGTGGCTCTGTCGGGTTCGGGGGTTGCCCATCCCATGATGGCCGAATCTCCCACGGTCCAGCGGGTTCGGCTCCGCACGATTGGGTTGGGCGGCCTGGGGTTGGGGTTACTGGTGGTAGCGGGTTGGAGTTTGGCGAGTGGGTGGAACCCGCCCATCGGGACTCCACCCGCGGGAATGACCGGCTTGCCCACGGCCCGGTTGCCGCGTCCGTTGGTTTCCGTTCGTGAGCAGGAATTGCAGGGAATCATTCAAAGCCGGGCCACGAAACCGGCGGAAATCGTGGATGCTGCCATGGAACTCGGTTTGCTCTACGTTGCGGAACGCCGCTGGAATGATGCAACAAAAGTCTTTCGGGATTTAGAGCGAGAGCGATTCAACCGCCCCGGTGGGAAGCAGGGTGCGACACCGGCAATCCTGGCAGGGCGACTCGGGCGGGCGATCGTGTTGGCACATCAGGACCAAGCCAAGGAATCATTGGCGTTGCTGGAAACCGTGCTGATCGGACCACCGCGAATCACGTCGGTGCATCTGGAAAAATACTTCGTCTCGCACCCCGAGTTTGCCCGCGCCACAGCGGATGCGATCAACCGCAACGCGGACAATCTCAATCTCACCCGGCTGCCGGAACGGTTGGAATGGTTGCGGACCCCCAGTGGCATCGTCCGGGGGCCGCGTGGGTAAAGGCAAGCCCGAGCGGGCGAGCGAGCAGGGTACCTCGCATCCTACTTCCGCACTTGGGCCAGGGCGAGATAGTGGCCAACCATGCCCCGGTGCAGCGTGGAATAGGCTTCCGCATCGGACGGGGCGAATTCCAAACCGTGTTTCGCCATGTGGGTGGTCAATTCTCCCACGGTCAGGCCAAGTGTCGACCAGTTGCTTTTGTACAGCCCTGCTGAAGCCGGATCGCGGAGTACGCCGGCGGTCAGTGCCAGATTATTGAGGAAGCGTACCACTTCGGCGGCCTGGGGGAACGGAAGGCTCCGCACAATGGGGGCCGTGAGTTCGCGTCCCTCCTGCACGGCGGCGACTAACCGATCCGCCACCGAGGGCATGAGGGGTTTCCCTTCCCCGGCACTCAGGAGAACGGCATGGAACGCGGCTTCCAGTTCCCCGCGCCAGGCGGCGAGTTCGCGTGTTCGTAACGGCACGGGAACATGCAAGCGACCCGCCCGCAGGAAGTTGAGTGCCTCCGCTTGGGCGCTGCCCGTAAAGGTGACTTTTGCCAGCAGTTCCGGCCCGAGTAATGAAGAATCGACCAGTTTACCGGGCTTGGCCTGGAGCGGTTCGATCACTTGGAGCAAGTCGTTGAGTGCCTTGCCGGAGGCGATGTCCGCGGGGTTGGCATTCAGCAAATTGCGATCAACGATCTTGGCGGCATCCGCGAGATCGTTCGGGCGATTGATGGGGCGTGCGCCACGCTCATAGGCCCATTGTTCGGTGATTTGACGTTGGGCGTTGTCGTGAGCCCGTGCGGTGGCCTTGCGTTGGGCTTTGGCAAGGTCCGCGGCGTTCTTGGCTCCGTGGGGGTTGTAGCCACTGGAGAAACCGCCGCCGAAGTAGCCGCCACTATAGTAGGGGGACATCACGACCGTGGGGCGGGGGCGGAACGCGGAGTAGTAATTGATCGTCGCCGGGCCGCTGGGGGTCATGAACGGAATCGACACCGCTCGCATCCGACTGTAATACAGGTTGTACCCACCACCCAGCGGGATGTTGACGAACTGAGCCGAGGCCGGGCTGGCCGTCAGCAAGGCTGCCCCACTGGCGAGGGCCACCGCCCAGGTGCGAAAAGATCGAAACACGAGGCACCTCATGGTACGAGTCATCGGGCCAATCAGGGTGAGCGTCCGGGAACCGTGCGTCCGCCAGGGGGAGCCTCCGGGCGGGTCGGGGTGTTCCGTGGCAGTTGGCCTGCGGGAATCCGTTTCTTCCAGGCCGCCTGCACGGGTTGAAATTCTTCCACTGTTCCGTTCGGTTTCCAGGGAATCGTTTTTCCGGCTGGAGCCAGCCGCGCGAGATGCCAAGCGGCCAGGTTCCGAATCGCCGCTTGGTTGTTGAGTAGGTACTCAATGAGTACGGCATAGGTTTCCGGTCGGTCGAAGTCTGCCGGGGGCAAACCGTGCAGCAAATAAATGATCGTTTCCGCTTCGGCGGGTGAATAGCGTTGTTCGCGGAGGTACTGGTACAGCGCCAGATCCTGCCCGCGACCGCGGCCCAGCCAGTGCCGCAGTACGCTAATCGCCAGTTCGCACGATTCCACATCTTGGGCGGATCGGACGAATTCCGAGACTTGATCCAGGCTGTCTAACGCCCCGGCCGCGATCAGTCCGACCCGCCGCTCCACGGGGTCTGTGGAGTGCAAAAAGCGGTCGATGGACACGGCTTCCGAAACGGCCCGCAACTCACGGAACTTCTCGATTGCCGCGGCTTCCGCGCGCTCAGCCGGGGTGGACGGTGTCGCGGTGGCCCAGGCGGGGAGCGATTCGAGTTTCATCGCCGCCAGTGGAGTTGGGTCCGTGCTGGTCCACGACACCATTGCTGGCCCCGGCGGAGCGGATAACGCGAGTGTGACTTTCCTGTCGGACACCTGGGCGGTGCCTTTCAACAGCAGCAACACCACGGAAGTGATCGGGGCATGGTCTTTGGGTGGGTCCGCTTTGTAGAGCGGCGTACCCGGAGCCCAACGGCCAATGGTTTCGACGACAACTCGGCTTCCCGGTTGTTCGAGAACGACTTTCCATTCATGGTCTTGGAATCGAATCACCACGGTGGCGCTGCCGGTCGGTTTGCGGTTCGTCATGTCGATGCGGCCACGATCGAGCGTCAGCGTCAAATCGGCTTGGGGGGAATCGTGGAGGAGGACGGCGGTTTCGAGGATCGGCAGCGGGGAATGACCGCCAAAATCGGCCCGGAAGGTGACATCGACCGCGTCGTTTTGGGAGCGTAGTTTGGCTCCGGGAAGACCGACCAATAAGTTGCCGCTCTGGAGTTCTGCCCCTTGGGGAAGCACGGAAAAGAGCATCTCCCCCGCGGCTCGCTGGCTGAAACTGGCGGTTTCCGAAGTGGCCGTGGCGACCGTTTCTCCGCGATCCCGCGCAGGAGTCGGCACGGGTTGAGCCAATGCGGAAACGGTGCTACCCAGAAGGAGCAGCAAGCCCACCGCCCAACGCATCGGGGATCGCAGAGTAACCAGCATGGTGAACCTCATTCGCGGGAGACGCACGATGACCCGTGCCGCAATCCGAGCCATCCGCGCACCTCATTCTCATTCAGTGTAACGTATTCTCGGGCCGGTATCATCCGGGTATTGCCACGATCTTGCCGATGAGCGTTCCGGCTTTGTGCAGGGTGTTCTCTTCCTGAAGTTGGTGTGCCGCCGCCGCTTCCGAGAATTTCACCACTTTGCCGATGATGGGCCGGAGTTTCTTCTCGACGAGCCAACGGTTGATGTCCAGGGCACACCGTCTCTGCTCAGCGGCATCGGCGTTGAACATGGCGAAACCGAACAGCGATAGGTTTTTGACGTAGAACAACCCATTCGGAAACACCGGCTGCGCGGCCCGACCCGCCATGACCACGACGCGGCCACGTTTGGCCATCAGCTGAAAGGTTTGTTCCAAGTCCGTGGGGGGTAGAGTCTCGTACCAGACAGAGATACCGGCCCCGTGCGTCGCGGCTTTCACGGCCTCGGCGACGTTCTCGGTCTTGTAATTGATGGCGACATCGGCTCCCAGGGATCGGGCCTGGGCCACTTTTTCCGCACTGCCGGCCGTGGTGATCACGTTCGCCCCAACGGCTTTGGCCATCTGCACCACCAGCGACCCGACCCCGCCCGTGCCGCCATTGACGAAGACGGTTTCCCCGGCTTGCAGGTTGGCGCACCAGAACAACCCCAGATGCGCCGTGATGCCTGTGAGAGCCACCGCCGCCGCTTCTGGAAAACCGACCCCGTCCGGCAACGGTTGCACCCATTCTTCCCCGGCCACGGTGAACTCGGCAAAGGTGCCCGGTCGCCCAGGCAGGTTCTGGTTCGCCCCCCAGACGCGATCGCCTACCCGATACTGCGTCACCCCCGCGCCGACACTTTCGACTACTCCCGCGAAATCGCGGCCCACAATTGCGGGCAGCACCGCCCCGCCGACCAACCCCGCACGGGTGTAGGTATCAATCGGGTTCACCGAGGCCGCTTCGACTTGCACCCGCACCTCACCCGCTCCCGGTTCGGGCGTGGGGAAGTCCGCATAGCGGATGACATCGGGTTTCCCGGTGATTGTGTAGAACGCCGCTTGCATTGTGGTTCCTCCTGGGTTCAGGAGGATGTTGTACCGATTGGCCGGAAGAATCGACGGCGGGAACGAAAATCTCTGAGTTTCTGACTCCGCAACGCTTGGTGAGGCGGGCGAATGGGTTCTCACGCCGGTTGCATCGCGCGGTCATCCTGGGGCTGCCCCGTCGAGCGGAGGTAGCCACTCGCGGTGATCGGATCTTCGAGTTCGGTTCCGCGCCGCAACCACAGTACAATCGGAGTCGTCATCACAGTGGTCAGAATGGCCACGATGACGAACATGCAGAACAGGCTTTTCGGGATCACTCCCAGATCGTAGCCAACATTGATGATGATGAGTTCCATCAATCCCCGAGTGTTCATCATCACGCCGACGATGGTGGATTCCCGAGCGGAAAACCCGGTCAGCCAGGCGGCGAGGCCACAGCCGACAATCTTTCCGGCCACCGCCAGGAAGACGACCACTCCGCAAATCAGCCACAGCATTGCGCTGTCCAAACTGCCGATCTCCGTGCGTAACCCCGTGTAGGTGAAGAAGATCGGGAGGAAGAACGCCGTCACGAAATCGCGGATGCGCCCCACGGCCGCATCGCGGAACGCCGTCTGATCGGACAGCACCGCCCCCAGTGCGAACGCCCCGAAGACTGCAAAAATGCCGATCAGGTTCGTCGCCAAGGAGGCCAGCAGCATGGCCACCATCAGCACGGATAGCCCGTTCAATCCGAGTTCCCCGCCGTTCTCGCGGATCACCCAGCGGAAATAGCGTGCCAGCAGTGGTCGAACCACCAGCACCATCACGGCAGCAAAACCGAGTAGCAGAACCACCATCCGCACCGCGTGCCACGGGTCATAGCCATCCGTGCCGACCTTGGCCAAAGTCGCCACGGTGGCCAGCAGTACCCAGCCCACGGCATCTCCCACCGCGGAAGCCGCGATGACCACGACAGCCAATTTCGTGCGGGTAATCCCCAGTTCGATCAGGATTTGCCCCAGAATCGGCAACGCGGTGATGCTCAAGGCCGTACCCATGAACAACGCCATGCCGAACAACGGCACCGGGCCGTTCAGGGGATACGGTTCGAGGTACGGATGAATCCACGGCGCAATCCCGGCACCGAGCAGAAACGGCAGCACGGTGCCGACAATGCAGATCGCCACCGCCGCCTTCCCCTTCACCCGTAGGTGGCTGTAGTCGAACTCCAGACCGATCAGGAACAGCAGAAAGAGCAACCCCAACTGGGCGAGAACCTGGAAAATTTTCGGAATCGCGGCGGCGGTCAGTTCGGCGGGGATGCCCGCAAATTGTGGGTGGAACACGAAGGTGAACGCCGAAGGAAACAGCCAGCCGAAGACGGATGGCCCCATCATCACCCCGGCTAAAATCTCCCCCACCACCGAAGGTTGCCCGATCCAACGGAAGACCACACCGGCGAGCCGAGCGACGAGCAAAATCACGCACAATTGCACGACGACCGGGAAAATCAGCGTCTCGATGTCGAGTTTGAGCAAGGCGTAAACCGGATCGGCGGCAGCGTCAGCAAATAGCATCACGGCATCCTCAAACGCACGGAGTTCCGCACTCTGACTCCCCAGGATACCGCGACATTCACAGTTTGAACAGTAATAAAATGCCTGGCAGATTATATTTTCCACCTCCGTATCATCACGCTCTTGCCCATGTCCCGCGCGGCATCTACAACACACGGACACCATGACAGTATTCAAGATTTCCTGATGAGGATGAACACCATGCGTCGCCGTGTGTTTCTGCCATGTTGTGTTCTGATTCTGACCGCCAGCTTTGGCCCTTCTCCGGCGCAGGCCGACATTGGGATCATCTCCCCAGCGGAAGCGCTCAAACGCATTCAGCACCCCGACCCAGCGCAACGACCGATCGTCCTCGACACCCGCGGGGATTACAAAGCCTACTTTCGCAGCCACTTGCCGACGGCCCATCACATCAACTTTGACACGCTGCGCGGTACCGATCACGGCGTACCTGTACAGTATCTGCCCGACGACCTGACCCGCGCCCTGCTGATCCGAGCGGGCATCGACCGGAACCGGCTGCATCTCATTTACGCGACCGGGGACACGTTGCCGAATGATGAGATTCTCAGTGCCAGCATGGTGGCCTATGTACTGGAGAAATACGGAGTGCGGGACATTCGGATTGTGGATGGTGGGTTGCCCGGTTGGGTCGCCGCGAAGCTGCCCGTGACCCAGGAATACTTTGGCAATCCGAAAGGGACACTCCCGGAACGAGGACATCCCGAGATTGCCTTGACGATTCAAGATGTCGTCCAGCGGAACCCCGCGAGTGTCCTCGTGGATGCCCGTCCCAAGAATGAGTACCTGGGACAAGACGACATCTGGCTCCGCAAAGGACACATCCCCGGTGCCCGCAGTTTCCACTGGGCCCGTCTCATGGCCAAGGACAACACTCATCAATTTTTACCGTTTGAGACAGTCCGTCCGCAACTGGAAGCCGAGGGGATCACCAAGGACAAGTCGATTCTCGTCTATTGTGGGACATCCCGCGAGGGCAGCTTGCTCCGATTTTACCTGAAACATGTGGCGAAGTACCCCGATGTCCGATTGTACGAGGGCTCGTGGAAAGAATACGCGAACCAGAAGCAGTACCCCGCCGAGACAACCCCATTTTCCCCAGCGAAACCGTGAGCCATGATCTTCCTGTTGCTTGTCCTGGCTGTCGTTTGGGTCGCGTTCACCAACGGGGCCAATGCCAACTTTAAGGGGGTGGCCTCGCTGTACGGCAGCGGGACCATGAGCCTACGGGCGGCCGCGATCTGGGGCACGGCCGCCACGTTCGCGGGGTCGCTGGCGGGATTGCTGCTCGCGGATGGTTTGCTGGAAGCGTTCAGTGGAAAAGGACTGGTGCCGGATTCCCTGACGGTGTCCCCGGTGTTCCTATGCGCGGTGTCGCTGGGTGGCGCGGGTACGAGCTTTTTGGCGACCCGTTTGGGGTTCCCGGTGTCTACGACGCATGCCCTAGTTGGTGCCCTGATCGGGGCCGGGATCGTGGGGAACGGTACGGTCAACTTAGGGGCACTGGGGACCACGTTTGTGTACCCGTTGCTATTCAG
This sequence comes from Bacteroidales bacterium, assembly GCA_026931725.1. Taxonomy (GTDB): domain Bacteria; phylum Planctomycetota; class Planctomycetia; order Gemmatales; family Gemmataceae; genus JAIXLE01. The sequence goes on along the minus strand of JAIXLE010000063.1, from coordinate 11,034 downwards.
TCCGATTGTCGCGGCGGTCGTGGGTGGCGTGTCCTATTTGATCCTCCGGGCGATCCGCTTGGCTCCTGCACACCGTACTCGGACATTGGACACGGTTCATTTTCTCGCCGCTGGGGCCGCGAGTTTTGCCCGTGGGTTGAACGACACCCCCAAGATTGCCGCGCCGTTGCTCATTGTCCCGAATTTGGATGTCCACTGGATCTTTTTCCTGGTGGCCGCGAGCATGGCTTGGGGTGGAATTGTGGACATCCGCAATGTCGCCGAGACATTGGCAAAAAAGGTCACGGCCATGAATCCGGGGCAGGGATTCTCCGCGTGCCTGGTGACGGCGGTTCTCGTCTGCACGGCCAGTTTTCATGCGATGCCCGTCAGCACCACGCACGTCAGCGTGGGGTCATTGATGGGAATGGGGCTTGTCACTCGGCAAGCCCATTGGCGGAAGATCGGCGAAGTGATGCTCGCCTGGATTTGCACGGTCCCGTGTGGGGCGATTCTCGCGGTGGTGGCTTATGGGTTGCTCCAAGTCATCGCGGGATAATCGGTACGATGTCACGGTTCCCGGCCATCGGCAATCCGCAGCATCGTTCCGAGGTAACCTGTCTCCAGATGTGTTCTCACCCGTGATTCCAAATTTTGCGCTCTTTCTTCTTGACATTCCGACGCAATCCTGGCATGACTCCGCCCAGCTCACAGGCGAGGGTGGGGACAATGCGGACGCGGATCATCGGTTTGGTAATTGCGGGAATGGGTGTCGTTCCCGTGGGTTGTTCGCACATGACGAATTCGGAGGCGGGCGTATTGGGCGGCGGCGCGATTGGCACCGCCGCCGGATTGGCCATCGGGGCCGCGACGGGGAATCCCAAAACGGGTGCCCTCGTCGGCGGCCTCACCGGGGCTGGCATTGGCGGACTCGCCGGGCGAGCGACTGACAACGAGGAAGCGCGGGAAATCCGGCAAGCCGAACTCACCGCCGCCGCGAACACCCCGCCCACAATGACCCCTTTGGGCATGACCGACGTGATCGGATTAGCGCAATCGGGTGTCGGCGACAGTGTCATTCTCAATCATATTCGGACGACAGGTTCCAGCTTCCAACTTTCCGCTGGCGATATTCAGTATTTGAAGTCGAACGGTATTTCCGATGTTGTGCTGAATGAGATGATCTCCTCACGCAATCGGCCCGTAGCGGCGGTGCCCGGTCCCCGCACCGTAATTGTGCGGGAACCGCCGCCGGTGGTTGTGTATGAACGTCCATGGGGGCCGCCGCCTTTCGTGATGTGTCGGCCGGTTCGGCCCGCGTTTGGCTTCAATTACGTTCACGTTCACCGCTAATGATCTGGTCATGATGTCATCTCCTGCCCCACGGAGACTTTCCGTGGGTGGTTGCGTCTCGGAGAGTTGCCGATCATCTCGTCTGAGCCGCGGAATCACATCACATCCGCAACTTCCCTGCTTGCTCTACGGTTGGTACGCCTTAAACTGGTAACGCATCCCCGCATCCTACTCTGTTCTTTTTCCTGAGGTTTCTCCATGCTTTCGATTGCCGTGGCCACGCTGATGGCATCACTGATGCCGTCGGCAGAATTAACCGTCAAACCCTCCGACTGGCCGCAATTTCGTGGCCCGCATCGTGATGCGATTTCGCCGGATACCGGGTTGCTCCAACAATGGCCGGAAAACGGGCCGAAGAAACTGTGGACAATCAGTGGGATCGGCGGTGGCTACAGCACGGTTAGCGTGGTCGATGGGGTCGTCTTTGGCACGGGGCAGAAGGAGGGCAAAGAGTGTATCTACGCCCTGAAAGAATCCGATGGTTCCTTGCTGTGGAACACGCCCTTCGCGGATTCCCAGAAAGTCGGCTATGGGGATGGCCCCCGCAGCACGCCGACCTATTCCGCGGGCAAACTCTATGTGGTTTCCTGCAACGGAACGCTCGCCTGCGTGAACGCCACCGATGGGAAGGTGGACTGGTCCGTGAATTATGTCTCGGACTTCGGCGGACGAATTCAATCCTGGGGTTACAGTGAATCCGTGCTGGTCGATGGGAACAAAGTGATCGGCACCCCCGCGAGTGCGTCCGCGGCGCTGGTTGCGTTCGATGCGAAAACGGGCAAGGTGATCTGGAAAACCGCGGTGAAGAACCCCGGTGGAGCCAGTGGATACTCTTCTGCTGTGAAGGCCGAAGTGGGCGGCATTCCGATGTATGTGACGCTCCTGGGCGATGCGGGCGGCGTGGTCGGCGTGCATGCCAAGACCGGAAAACTGCTGTGGCAATACAACCGCATCATGAACGGCACCGCGAACATTCCGAGTCCGATCGTCTCGGGTGATCTCGTCTTTGCTTCCACGGGATACGCTCAGGGCGGCTCCGCGTTGTTGAAATTGATTCCGAAAGCGGGCCGCGTGGAAGTGAAGGAACTGCGATACTACCCCGCCAAGGAGTTACAGAACCATCACGGCGGTATGGTCCTGGTCGATGGCTATGTCTACATGGGCCGCGGGCACAACAACGGTTTGCCGACTTGCGTGGAACTGAAAACCGGCAAAATCACCTGGGCTGAGGATGCGGGGGCTTTCCGTGGGAACGGTTCCGCGGCCATTGCTTACGCCGATGGTCGAGTCTATCTGCGCTATCAGAATGGCATGATGACGCTGATTGCCGCGAACCCGAAAGAGTATGAGCCGATCTCCGGGTTCAAATTACCCGAACCCAGCGGAAAACCGAGCTGGCCACACCCGACGATCGCCAACGGAAAACTCTTCATCCGCGATCAGGATAAATTGCACTGCTTCGTCATCAAAAACCCGATCTGAACCGAGCGGATCGCATCTGATGACAAACCATCATCACACCACGGAACAATCGTTCGTAGTGTGATGATGGTGTCTTCCCTCTCCCCTCGTGACCCGTGGGATCACGGATCAGATCAGGCCAAACGCCACCATCGCCTCGGCGACACGGGTAAAGCCGACAATATTGGCCCCGAGGACATAGTTACCGGGGCTGCCGAACTCGACCGATGTCTCATAGCAGGCGCGGTGAATCTCGGTCATGATCTCATGCAGACGGCGTTCGGTATGCTCGAATGACCAAGCATCTCGGCTGGCGTTTTGCTGCATTTCCAAGGCGGACGTGGCCACGCCCCCCGCATTCGCGGCCTTGCCGGGAGCGTACAGAATCTTGGCCTCCTGGAAGATCCGCACGCCTTCGGGTGTCGTCGGCATATTCGCGCCTTCGCCGACAGCGATACAGCCATTCGTCACCAGTCGCCGAGCCGCGTCGCCGTCCAGTTCATTTTGCGTCGCCGATGGCATGGCCACCTGGCACGGAATGTCCCAGACACTGCCCCCCGGAATGTATTTCGCATCCTTGTGCAAGTCGGCGTAAACGGAAATCCGCTTCCGTTCCACTTCCTTGAGTTGTTTGACCGTGTCCAGGTCGATGCCGCGTTCGTGGTAGATCACGCCACCCGAATCCGAACAGGCCACCACGCGGCCGCCCAGTTCCAAAATCTTCTCGATGGTGTAGATGGCGACGTTCCCGGAACCGGACACGACGCAGACTTTTCCTTCAAACGATTCGCCGCGTGTCTTCAACATCTCATCGACGAAGTAGACCGCTCCGTACCCGGTGGCTTCCTTGCGAACGAGGGCACCGCCCCAGTGCGGGCTTTTCCCGGTCAGCACGGCGGATTCGTACCGATTGGTCATCCGTTTGTACTGACCAAACAGGTAGCCGATTTCTCGTGCGCCCACGCCGATGTCGCCAGCGGGAACGTCGGTGTACTCGCCGAGATGGCGGTGCAGTTCGGTCATAAAGCTCTGGCAGAACCGCATGACTTCATCATCGGATCGCCCTTTCGGGTCAAAGTCCGAGCCGCCCTTCGCGCCGCCGATCGGCATTCCGGTCAGAGCATTCTTGAAGATTTGCTCGAAGCCGAGGAACTTGATTGTGCCGAGCAGCACGGACGGATGGAACCGCAACCCACCCTTGTACGGGCCGAGGACGCTGTTGAACTGGACGCGGAAACCCCGATTGATCTGGACTTCCCCCCGGTCGTCTTGCCAGGGCACACGGAAGATGATCTGGCGTTCCGGTTCACAAATACGCTGGATAATTTTATGCTCGGCAAATTGCGGATATTTCGTCAAGACCGGCGTGAGAGTTTCGAGGACTTCTTTTACGGCCTGGTGAAACTCCAACTCCCCCGGATTCCGGCGGACCACTTGTTCGTAAATCTGTTCGATCTGTTCTCGGCCGATTGGCATTCTCGTCTCTCGTTGGGAATTACGGGGCATCTCAAGTGGGTGATCGTTCATTCCGTTCGTCCGCCAGTGCGACGAGGTCAACGGATTCCCGAGTCCAATTTCCCTAACATCGGACCACCGACGGGTCACACCCGCACGAATTATCTGAGATTGTATTGATGACAGGTGAGATGGTGCCCGAATTGTTGCAATTGTCGTAATCACCCGGCTAATTCGGGGCTTTTCGCCGGGCGTGTGATTTTGACGAACCGCGTTAGCCCCGCAGGGACTGAATCTGTCGTAGCCGGGCCAACATCCGCTGGCCAGCCGTTTCCGGGGCGAGTCGTCGGGAGGCCTCGTCTTGCCCGCGTGCGGCCATTTGGGCGGCGGCTTCCGGGTGCGTGTAGACCCAACGCATCATGTCCGCGGCTTGCCCGGTATGAGGCTCTGCCCAGTATGCTCCCCGTGGATAGGGCGGTATATCTTCCTGTAACACTTGGCGATCATAGGACACTAATAAACTGTTCTGAGAATTCATGAAATCGAGATTGCCGGAATACCCGGTCGCAATCACCGGCTTGCCGAGGAGCATTGCCTCCGCGCAAGTCAGGCCAAACCCTTCTGAACGATGAAGTGATACATAACAATCCACACAATCCAGTAATGCGAATAAATCGGCACGGCTCAACATCCGATCAATGATATGAACGCCTGCATCGCGGACAGCCGATCGGAGTGTCCGCCAATGATCGGAATAAAACTGCTCTTGTTGCGACACCTTGATCACCAGTTCGACTGGCTCATCAGGCCGAAATGCTTGACGAAATGCTTGGATCACCCCCAGGGGGTTTTTGCGTTGTATACGGCTATTCATGTCGAAGATGAATAGATAAGTCATCTTCTGAGAGTCGAGTCCGAAGTCGGATTTCTCCCGTTTGGTAAAGGGGGGAAGTGCCACGCCGGGCGGCATCGTGGTGACAGGCTTGCGAAATGCGGTGCGCATGGCCTGGGTAATGAATTCCGTGGGTGCCCAGATTTCATCCACGCCCTCGGCACGGTCGTACCAGTCGGCGGGCAGCGATTCCAGTTCCCACCACCAAGTCGCAATTCGGTAAACATCCGGCCGCGGATACAGGCCACAATGGTGATAAACGGAAGGAATGGATAGGTCGATGCCGGTGTTCAAAATGGTGATGTCATACTGTTCAATGCTGTCATATTCCCCCGGACGGACCCGCTCGCGCAGAAATGTATCCGGGTAGTCACGCAGTGCCGTCCGAATGCCCATCCGGTTGAGCGCCGTAACCGTGCTGTGTGCGGCTTGCTGTAGTCCCGAAGTGTAACGGAATAATCCGATGACATTCACACTCGGATTCGCGGCCACGCGGCCTTGGAACTCATCTTGTAATGTGGCGATCCATTCTGGGTCAACGGAAGATTGGATATGCGGGTGTTGGTGAATCCAGGTCCGCACATCCGTCGTAGAGTCCGGCAACGCCGACAGCGCATCGGGATGCGCACGGTGATAGGCTTGCAGCTCATCATATGGGCTTATGGATGCCACGAACTGTGCCGAACGCAACCATCGGCATTGGAATTGATACTGACGTGCAATCCATTGTCGCAACTCTTCCCAGCCAAATCGTGTCAGTCCATGAGGAACCGCGGCTTGCCAGGAGGGTTGTACACGATAACTTGTGATTAACCCGTATGATGGATCCTCTGCCAACTCCATCATGTACCAGAACACTTCATGATCTTGCAATTGAAAGTCGATCGCTCCCTGTGTGAGCAACCATTTCAGATAGATTCCCCGTTGTTTCGGGGTCAGTGCCAGGGGCCACGCTTGCCGGAGATCATCGCGTATCGCATAGATTCGGCGAGCTCGGCCCGCATAATCCGCGGAGAAACATGCCTGAATCTGCTGGAGTGCCGATGGGGTCAATCCATATTTCGCGGCCCCATTCTGGGCGAGCCAGCGGGCAAATGCTCCTTCGTTCCCGGCGGTCAATGCATTTGGGAATTGCACATGGAGATAGCGATGATGGACCAATAAGCTAATGAGATAACGTGCGGCTCCAATCGGGTCGATCTCCGCTTGTTGGGCATCGCATGTGAGGGGGGAAATCCCACAAGAAGTGAGCAAGGCATTCCACTGCTTTATATCGTGAACATCATAATATGTCTGATCAGTTTCTCCGCGCCAGGCATCACGGAAACGGCGAGCCATCATTCTCAATGGTTGACGCATCCGCCGAGTCACCGCCTGCAATAGGGTGTGATGAGGCTTCCCGATTCCGTTCATCATGCGATTGGCTCCGGTCCCTCGCATGCACACGGAGGGTTCGGGGGTACTCATATCCTGTAGCGCATCACGGCCCCGGCTCGTGGTCTGGTTCCCGAACCGGGGCGGGAGAGGGTAACACGGCCGCTGAGAATGTGTCCAGGGGAATTGTCGAGCGGGTGAAATGGGTTACGAACCGTATTCGTCCTGCCATTCCTCGTACCATGCCATTTGAATCGCTTCGAGCAACTTTTCGTTGGACTGTTCGGGTGAACCGACGAACCCTTCCAGGTCGAGTACCCATTTGTGGAGGTCCGTGAAGCGCACCGTCAGCGGGTCTAGTGTGTCGTACCGCTCGAAGAGAAGTTCCCCAAGTGCGCGGGAATCGTGCCAGGTCAGGTTCATGGTGTTCTCCTGGTAAGGTGCCACCGGGGCGTATCGGGTCAGGTTGCGGAATCGAGTTCGTCTTCCCGGCGACCGGCCAGCAACTGCGTCGCCGCCGCGTTCATGAGCAACTCCGCGAGTGGGGTCGTCGCCGCGTTGAACGCATCGGATGCGGCTTGCAAGGCTTGGACATCGTGCCCCGCCTGAGCCGCACGCAGGGCATCAACGGCCTGGTCAATCCGCCGGCGTTGTTCGGGGCTCAGCAGGGTTCCCGCGGTGGCGAGTCCTTTGTCGGTGTGTCGCAAGTCCGCATCGGCTTTGTTCTTCAGTTCGATGAAGCGGCGGGTGGTGAAATCCTCATGCGCGAAGGTGACGCTTTCCAGAACGAGGCGTTCCACTTCTTCCGGGGTGAGTCCGTGGGCAGGAGTCACTTCCACGGAGGCTGCCCGGCCGCTGCGTTGCTCCTTCGCGGAGACGGTCAGCATCCCGTTGGCATCGACCAGAAAGGTGACATCGACCTGGGGCAACTGGGCTGGCATGGGAGGGATACCGCCGAGCTTGAACGTACCAAGGAGCCGACAATCTTTCGTTAATTCACGCTCACCCTGATAAATGTTAATCGTGATGGCGGTCTGGCCATCGGCGGACGTGCTGTACCGTGTGGTGGCCCGACAAGGCACCGTGCTATTCCTGTGAATGATCTTATCGACGACCCCGCCGAGCGTTTCGATCCCCAGCGAGAGAGGAACAACATCTAACAGTAGCATGTCGCGGCGACCGCTGGTGAGAATGTCTGCTTGAATCGCGGCTCCCAGGGCGACGACTTCATCCGGGTTCAGTTCCGTGTGCGGGGTGCGGCCAAAGAACTCGGCGACGCGTTGACGGACCAACGGAACCCGTGTCGAACCGCCGACGAGAACCACTTCGTGAATGTCCTGGGCTTGCCGTTCCGCATCGCGCAGGGCGATCTTGCATCGGGCGAGCGAACGGTCGATGAGCGGGGAAATCAGGGTTTCCAACTCGGCACGGGTGATGGTGCGTGCATAGCCGGGCACCGTGAACTCGGTCGACTCGGCGGTGGAAAGGGTGATCTTGGTACGCTCAGCCGCATCGCGGAGTTGCTGGAGCAACTGCGGGTCTTTGGTGCGGGTGAGATCCAGGCCCATTTCCCGCGCGGCGAGGTCCATGAGCGTGTGATCGAAGTCATCTCCGCCAAGGAAGGTGTCACCGTTTGTACTCAAGACTTTGAAGACACCATCTTGCAAGCTCAGGATCGAACAATCAAACGTGCCGCCCCCAATCGTACACGCCACGGTGCCCCATTCTGACGGTCGAGGCCATAGGCCAGTGCGGCGGCGGTGGGCTCGTTGACGATGCGTAAAACATCCAACCCCGCGATCCGGCCCGCGTCACGGGTGGCTTGCCGTTGGGCATCGTCGAAGTAGGCTGGCACGGTAATGACGGCCTGCGTTGGGTTCCCGGCCCGCTTACGCATCTCTTGGAGAATCATCGCGGACAGTTCTTCGGGGGTGTATTCCCGACCGCCGATCCGCACTCGGAGAACCTGGCGGCCCGGTTCCACTTCCCGTTCGACAATCTGATGCGGAATGCGCGGCAACTCCGATTCCAGATCCGCGAGCGTGCGGCCCATGAGTCGCTTCACGCTGAAGATCGTGTGTTCGGGGTCCGCCAGAGCCCGTTCGCGGGCCGCGGAACCGACGAGGACGCTCCCATCATCAAAACAACTGATGCAGCTGGGAACGAGCGCGGTTCCGGCCGCGTCCCGCACGACTTGTGGCCGACCGTCTTGGACATACGCAGCCAGACTAAATGTCGTTCCCAGATCAATTCCGACCGCACGGGGTGTACTCATGGTGCTACCGCAAAACAGTTTCAGCCCGCGATTTCGGCAAGGGGCCAAAACCGGGCGGGCTGAATCGGCTCTCTCCTTTCTTTATAGCGAAGAGCGTGGATGAAGTGAGGGAGAAATAGGGGCGGGAATCGGAGTTTGATTCTCAGCCATTCCCCGGTCGTTGCCACGCACACGAACAGCATACCCAATTGGTACAGCGTTCCCCGAACGGTGCCGCCAGACCACAGTTCGACAAGTTCCCGCTTGATTCACGCGGAGGTCTGGTGAATCATGGAATATCGGAAGTGACCGTATCTGGTTGCGGCTCAATTTGTGAGCTACAATGGATTCGTTTATAGATACTCCAGTTGGAGTCTCACCTTGAAGCCATCTACCCGCCTGCTGGGTTTGCCTGTCGCGGTATTCCTAATTTCGAGTTTCACACTTCCCCTCCTCGCCGCGGAACCCACGGTGGTCTGGGATCCGGCCCGCACGTCATCCCCGGACTCGGTCGCCGAACTGAAGGCGTTGGAAACGCGGGTGAAAAAGATCGAACACGCTGTCGAACCGACCGTGGTCGGTATCCTGGTTGGTTCGGGAGCGGGTAGCGGGGTCATCGTCAGCGCGGACGGTATCGTTCTCACGGCGGCACATGTGATCGGCAAACCGGATCGCAAAGTAACGATTGTGCTGGCCGATGGTTCCCTCGTGGAAGGAAAATCCCTAGGGGTCAACGCCGATGCGGATAGCGGAATGTTGCGGATCACCGGCAAACCGCCCGCGTCCGCGACTTGGCCCGGAGCCAAGGAAGGGAAATGGCCGTATGCCCCAATCGGCCCATCGGAGTCGCTCAAAAAGGGGCAGTGGCTCATCGCCTTGGGCCACCCCGGCGGCCCCAAACGGGACCGACCGCCACCACTCCGCGTTGGGCGATTTGAGCAGTACAACAAATCCGATAACGCCCTCCGCACCGATTGTACGCTCGTCGGTGGTGACTCCGGCGGGCCACTCTTTGACCTGAACGGCAAAGTCGTTGGCATTCATAGCCGAATCGGCCTCTTTCTCGAATACAACATTCACGTTCCCACCGAGATCTTCCAAGCGGAATGGGATCAACTTCTTGCCGGAACCGTGATCGGGAAGAAAGAAGAGAAAGCCGAACTCGGTATTACCTTAGATGAAGAAGCAGAATCGGCCATCATCAAGGAAGTTGCCAAGGGCAGCCCCGCGGCGGATGCCGGGTTAAAACCGGGCGATGCGATCGTCAAATTCAAAGGCGAGATCGTTCACACCGCGGATGATTTGATTGAACTGGTCGGCGGCTGCAAACCCAAGGAACGGGTGACCGTGGAAGTGCAACGCGGCGATAAGATCGTCAAAATCCGAGTGACTCTCCGCAAACGGGAATAATTGAGGAATCATTTGGGTTTCTCTGACTCTCTAAGTTGCAGAAATGGTGGTTCAACCTTCTTTCCTTCATCCCCTCATTGACAGGCGCATCGTCCTCTCAAAACGATCATCGGAGCCTCACATGACCCATCGCGTTTCCCGGATGCTGCTACTCGGAAGTGTGGTGGTGCTGTTCGCGGTTGCGCCCGCATCCGCTCAGTCCCTTTCCGATCGCGGTAAACGGATGCTTCCCAAGCTCTTCGCATCCGCCGTGTCCGCCGCAACTCATTCTACTGTTCTTGTAAAGTGCGATTTGAAAACCGTCGCCTTGGGAACCATCGTCTCCGCGGATGGCTACATTCTCACCAAAGGTAGCGAACTGCGGGGCGAGATTTCCGTCGAAACCTGGGATGGCCTCGCCTTCGATGCCGTGAAGGTGGGCTATCACAAAGGCACCGACCTGGCCTTGCTCAAGGTGCCCGCGGTCGGGCTGACCCCAGTAAAATTCGCCAATGCCAAATCGATCGAAGTCGGAAACTGGGTCGCTGCTACCGGAATCAACCCAGACCCCGTGGCCGTGGGCATCATCAGCGCCACACCCCGCAGATTATACGGTAGCGAAGCGATTATCGAGAACCTGAACAAGGGCTATCTCGGTATCGGTCTTGCCGATGCAGACGCGGATGATGGCGTGGTCATTCGAGAAGTCATGCCCGGAGCCGCCGCGGCCAAGGCGGGCTTGAAACGCGATGATGTCATCCGCGAACTCTCCGGTACTCTCATCAAAAACCGCGGCAACCTGCTGGAACTGCTGGAAACTTACCGTCCTGGCGATGTGGTCAATGTCCGCGTTCGCCGGGGGGAAGAAGAATTATCC
>JAIXLE010000097.1 GCA_026931725.1 Bacteroidales bacterium | reverse complement strand
CTGAAAGGGCATCCACCAGTGCGTGTAAATCCGGTGAACATCGAATATCTTCTGACAATTCCCGCAAATGATCACTGATACGCCGGATTTCTCGCCGTGCATTGCCGAGGCGGATGGAGTAATCGAGTGTCCAAGGGATCGTGCCATCCGGGTTCCGCTGCGGCGGCAGTAGCGACGCGGAGACGGCATCCAAATCGTGCCGGGCCACAAAGAGGACACGTTGAATCTGTTCATGTTCTCCCAAAATCGCCTGTTCCCACACCGGCTGGGTGCGAGACTGGATAAGCAGGGTTCCCCATCCTTCCGACGGGGAATAGCTCACCCGTTCGTCATCTCGTCCACGAGCCGCGAGACGTACTCGCAAACGGTCACCCGGTCGCAAGCCATTCGGCGGGAGAATCTGCACTCGCCCCGTCACCCGTGTGGAGCCGGGTTGATCCAATGGCACGGGGAGCCGTTGCGGTTCGTGTTCACTCTCCGTGGCAGTCGTGGGAACCGTGGAAACTTCTGGGACGATCTCCACCCAAACGGCACCAATGCCGCGATCATCTTCCACGAGAAACGTCACCGGAATGGCTTCGCCGGGTGGGCACGTCCGAACGAAGCGGTTCCATCCCTCAACCGCGACCCACCGGGGCGACGGAGGTGGAGCCACTTGGATGGAGACAGTCCGCGTGGGAGTGAAACCATAATCTGTTAAGATTCGGACTGTGACAGTCCCAGATTGTCGAGGAAAGAACACACTCTCGGCCAATCGACCATCGGCGTTCCACCGCACGGACAACGGCATCACGCGGGAGGCTGGCTCCCGGTGCGACTCATTCGCAACTCGCCAATCGAGCAGAAGTTGCACGGGTCGTCGAGAGAACGCCAGAGAGAATGTCAATTCTCCATCCGGTTCGCACCGCAGGGCGCATGGATCGGACAAAGGGAACGATTTTGGAGGACGTGACCCGGTACGGATCGTGACTTGCGAAGCATCGGTCAGCGTGACGGGGTCCACCGGCTCCACCGTGTGCCAGGCGGATGCCAACTCACCGATGCGAAACTGGTAAGTCGTGGTCTGCGTCACCTGCGGAAGGCGAAACCGCAAGATACCCTCGGAGGAAAGGGTCAGCGGTTCATGCTGCTCGGGTTCGCCCCGCACACGCCAAAGGATTTGGGCTGACGGAGATTTCGTGGAAAGAAACGATTCTCCTTCCACATAAGCCGTCAGCGTGACGGCTTCGCCTCGGCAAATCACCGGATCCCCGGAAGCTGCAATAAGTTGGGTTCGTACCGGGGTCGGAGGCGGATGATACCAGGGGACGATGAATCGCACGGCACGGGGGCGGATGTTCGGCACCAAAAGGATCGAGAACCCCGCCAACACCGTGGCCATCAACGCCACCGCCGCCCGGCGTGGACGCAAGGTGAACCATCCCCAAAGCGACAATCCAAACGCGAGGCCCAACCCGAGGAACAGCCCGCCACGAAGCCACCAGGGCAGCCCGATATGGGCATCCACCCGCAGGGCCACGGCCGCGGCCAATAGAATCACCGGCAGTGTGACCGCGCCGATTCGGGCAAATAGGGTGAACCGCTCACCCACACGGGAGATCATCCGATCGCTCTGTGGAGTGGGGAAACGCATCGCCGAATCCGGCCAATTGGGGAATCCGAACTGAGGAACCGTGTTACTAGACTATACGGTTCGCGTGACCCGCTCCGCAAGGGAGCCCGGATGAAGAGAGGCCATGAATCCCTATCTGTCTCCCGAACGATTCGAGGCGTTGCAACAAGGCTGGGTCCGATTGTTGGCGGAATGGGGCTGCACCCCCGTGCAGGCGTACCCCGTGTTCGATCAACTCGTGACAGCTTACGCGGAACCGCACCGGCACTACCACACATTAGAACATATTTATGAGATGTTCCGCGTCGTTGGCCGATTGTCCGCCGCCTTGACGGACCCCGCCGCGGTGCGTCTCGCGGTCTGGTTCCATGATGTCGTCTATTCGCCCCAGGCCCACGGCAACGCAAACGAGGTCCGCAGCGCGGAGTGGTTGCACGTGGCCCTCGCTCCCCTGGGTGTTCCGACAGCGACCCGCGATCAGGCAGCCGCGTTGATTCTGCTCACAACGCATCAGCACGCACCCACCACCCCAGAGGCCGTCGCTCTGCTGGATGCGGATTTGGCGATTCTCGCTGCCGCGGAACCTCGTTACACCCGCTACGCCGCCGCGATTCGCCAAGAGTATGCCCACATCGACGAGGCCGCCTACCGGGCTGGCCGACGAGCCGTGCTGGAGTCGTTCCTGGCACGGCCCCAGATTTTCCATCACCCCTATCTTCTCGCGGAGGGAGAATCGCTCGCTCGACACAATCTCACCACAGAGAGAGATACCCTGCTGATGGATCGTTGAACACGATCAAATCGTGTGGCAGGAAATTGAGAAATGCTCCTTGTCGTTTCCCGTTCGGAACGCCACCATCAACTCTCAGAGACACACCCCGCCATGCGTTACCATCCCACTCGTGAGGTCACGGTATGAGGTTCCTGTTCCTGTCGTTCGTGTTCTTGCTCCCCGCCGTGAGTGCAGCCGGGGATGCTGGGTCACAGTCGCTCATGTCTGGGCTCAGCCACCCACGCACAGTCGCGGTCACGCCGGATGGCACAAAGACCTACATCACCGTCGCGGGTGCCCCGGACAAGCCAGGTGATGGGGCCGTCCTCCTGGTATCCGGCGGGAAAACGACTCCATTCCTCACCGGATTGACGGACCCTTACGGAGTCGCGGTTTTGCAGGATTGGGTCTACGCCGTCGACCAGGACCGCGTTCTGCGTGTGGGCGGCAAAGGGGCCATGCATGCCCTGTTCGCCCCTCCGAATGCTTTTCCGACTCCGCCGCGCAAGCTACACGACATCACCGTCGATGTCCGCAACGGCACCGCCTACGTCAGCGATGAAGGTGGCCCCGATGGCAGCGGTGCCGCCGTGTATCGCATCACATCCGGCGGACAGGTCAGCCGCGTTACGGATGCGACCTTGCTCCCCGGACTGCGACGACCGACCGGGCTGGTCCTCGAAGGGAGTGCCCATCTGCTCATCGCGGACTCGGCCACGGGCACCATTTATCGGGTGAACCTCGCCACCGGCAACGGCGAGATCATCGCCGACCGCCTCGGCGGAGTGGACGGACTCGCCTGGGACGCACACGGCCGACTCTTCGTGACCGACCGCACGGGAGGCAAACTGTTCGTCATCCCACGTCCGGGCGAAAAGCCAGTGGAAGTGGCGACCGGGTTGGCCTCGCCCGCCTGCCCGGCGTTTGATCTGGCGAACAATCGGATCCTGGTGCCCTGCACGGAATCGGGGACCGTGGCAAGTTTCACCACGGATGTCCCCGGTCAGTCCGTGAATAGAACCCCGCTGGCAATCGAAACCAATCTGGCCTTCCCGAATCTGAAATGGACCGGCTGGGAACCCGAAACCGTGGACGGCAAGGCGAACCCATTGCGTCCGATTGTGCTGACCCACGCCGGGGACGGATCGCACCGTGTCTTCGTCGCCACGCAGCACGGCGTGATTCACGTCTTCCCGAACGACCCCAGTACCACGGCGACCCGCGTTTTCCTCGATCTGACCAACCGCGTCCGCTACGACGACAAATCCAACGAGGAAGGGTTTTTGGGACTCGCCTTCCATCCGCGATTCCGGGAGAACGGCGAGTTCTTCGTCTTTTACACACCGCAGGCGGAAAAAGGGGTCAATCTCGTGTCGCGGTTCCGCGTCCGCAAGGGGGAACCGAACCAAGCGGACCCAGCTTCCGAGGAAGTGCTGCTCCGCTTTGAGAAACCGTTCTGGAACCACGACGGCGGCACCATCGCCTTTGGCCCCGATGGGATGCTCTACGTCACGCACGGGGACGGTGGCTCGGGGAACGATCCCTACGACAATGGCCAAAATCTTCGTTCGCTTCTGGGAAAGATTCATCGCATCGACGTGGACAAGCGTGACGCGGGGAAAGCCTATGCCATCCCGGCCGACAATCCGTTTGTGAAGGTGCCCGATGCTCGCCCGGAGATTTGGGCCTATGGCTTCCGCAACGTCTGGCGCATGGCATTCGACACCGCCACCGGGCAACTGTGGGCGGCGGATGTCGGTCAGAATCTGTTTGAAGAAATCAATCTCGTGCAGAAGGGTGGGAACTACGGTTGGAACCGCCGAGAAGGGTTGCACCCGTTCGGTGCCCGCGGCACCGGCCCGCAAACCGGACTCATCGACCCCATCTGGGAATATCACCACGATGTCGGCAAGTCGATCACGGGTGGCACCGTTTATCGTGGCAAGCGGTTCCCTGAACTGGCCGGAGCCTACATTTACGGCGACTATGTTTCGACGAAGATTTGGGCACTCCGCTACGACGCGGGCCAGAAACGTGTCACGGAGAATCGCCCGATCCCGGATCGCAAACGGCCGATTCTCTCGTTCGGTCAGGATCAGGATGGGGAACTTTACCTCCTGACCACGGCCACGGATGGCCGGGGCATTTTCCGCTTCGACCAGAAGAAGTAGCCAACCAAGCTGGGTGATCTGGTGCGATTCGTGTAAGAGGTTACGGTATTCCTTGGTGAGGAGGGTTCGCCCGCCACGCACACACAAGGAATGCCATGCACGAATCGCATGAATCGCATGAGTCGCCCGGCACGAGTCGGCCAACTTTGAGTTTGAATCTGGTCCCAACCGTGACTGTCGTGGACCCGGTTTGTGGGATGAGCGTGGAACCCGCCACAGCCGCGGGGACAGTGACACACGCTGGGACAACTTATCACTTTTGCAGCACCCACTGCGTCCGTAAATTCCAGGCCGCCCCGCAAACGTACCTTGCTGGTCCACCAACGCAGGACGCGGGAACGTGTTGTCATGGCCACCCCGCTTCGGTGAGTCCTCCCGCGCCGCCGGGGACGGAGTACACCTGTCCGATGCATCTGGAAATCGTGCAGATCGGCCCCGGCACCTGCCCACTATGCGGCATGGCACTCGAACCGATGCTCCCCCAAACGGGGACACCCACCGATGACCCGGAATTGCGCGAAATGTCCCGCCGATTCCGTCTCGCAGTCGCTGGGACGGTCCCCGTTTTTCTGATTGCCATGTTGCCGATGATCGGCGTGCCGGTGGAAGACTGGCTCGGTCATGGTGTCGCCCGCTGGTGCGAACTGCTCTGCGCCACGCCGGTCGTGCTGTGGTGCGGTTGGCCGTTCTTCGTGCGAGCGGTCCAGGCTCTGCGACATGGCACCGCCAACATGTTCACGCTCATTGCCCTCGGGTCCGCGACTGCATGGGGGTATAGCATCGTGGCCACGTTCGCCCCAGAACAGTTCCCCGCCGGGTTCCGCGACATGCATGGCGGAATCGGTGTCTACTTCGAGGCCGCCGCCGTCATCGTGACCTTGGTGCTTCTGGGTCAGGTACTCGAACTGCGAGCCCGGCAAGCAACCGGCTCCGCGATCCGTGCCTTGTTGAATCGGACACCGCCGACCGCCCGTCGCATTCACCCGGATGGGCAGGAAGACGATGTCCCATGGCAAGACGTGGTCGTCGGCGATCGGCTGCGTGTGCGGCCAGGTGAGAATGTCCCCACGGATGGCATCGTGAGGGATGGGACCAGCACAGTCGATGAGTCCATGCTGACGGGGGAATCCGTGCCGGTCAGTAAGCGTGTTGGGGACATCGTGACGGGCGGCACGGTCAATGGGACTGGCGGGTTCGTCATGGAGGCCACGCGGGTCGGTCAGGACACCGTAATAGCCCAGATTGTCCGTCTCGTGAGTGAGGCCCAACGGAGCCGGGCACCCGTGCAGAAACTCGCGGACACGGTCGCGGGATGGTTTGTCCCCATCGTGGTCGCCGTCGCCTGTCTCACCTTTGGGGTCTGGGCGTTCATGGGACCACCGCCGGCGTTGGCATATGCCCTGGTCTGTGCTGTCTCGGTTCTCATCATTGCCTGCCCGTGTGCGCTGGGCCTGGCAACTCCGATGTCCGTCACAGTCGCTATGGGACGCGGTGCGACAGCGGGGATTCTGTTCCGCTCCGCCGAGGCTCTCGAACAACTGGGCCAGGTGGACACCGTAATCGTGGACAAGACCGGAACATTGACCGAAGGCCGTCCCCGATTGGTCCGGGTTTGTCCCACATCGGACCTTGCGGAAACGGAACTACTCGCCATCGCGGCGGGACTCGAAACCGGGAGCGAACATCCCCTGGCCGCCGCGATCATCGCCGGAGCCCAGGAACGCGGCGTACCGGCTGCCCCAATCCGTGACTTCACATCCATCACAGGTCAGGGTGTCCGTGGGACCACTGCGGGACGTGCGGTCGCACTGGGTAACCTGGCCAGGATGACCGCAGAGGGTGTCCCCGTCCCATCACCAGCCCAGACCCAGGCCGAAGCACTGCGACGGGACGGGCAAACTGTGGTCTTCGTGGCGGTGGATGGCCAGTTCGCCGGGATGCTGGGGATCGCTGATCCCATCAAGGCGACCACAGCCGAGGCGGTGAACCAACTCCATGCCGCGGGAATCCGGGTCGTGATGGTTTCCGGCGATAGTCGAACCACTGCCGAGGCCGTCGCACGCCAACTGGGGATCGACCAAGTGGAAGCCGAGGTCACACCGGAACAGAAGATTGCCACCGTGCATCGGTTGCAAGCCGAGGGGCGGATCGTGGCGATGGCGGGTGATGGGGTGAACGATGCCCCCGCACTGGCGGCTGCCCACGTCGGGATCGCGATGGGCACCGGGACCGATGTGGCGATGGCATCGGCAGCCGTTACGCTGGTCAAAGGCGACCTTCGGGGGATCGCACGGGCACGGAAATTGAGTCTAGCCACGATGCGTAACATTCGTCAAAATCTGTTCTTCGCTTTTATCTACAATACGTTCGGCGTGGCGATTGCGGCTGGGGTGCTGTTCCCGATGTTCGGCATCCTCATCAATCCGATGTTCGCCGCCGCCGCGATGAGTTTGAGTTCCGTCTCCGTCATCGCCAATGCCCTCCGCCTGCGCTCTGTAACGATCTGATCGTGGCCAGCGGAGCCTGTCGCCGGGTGGGTGGTTGAGATACGCCGGAGATGCCATATCACAACGGTATCTCCGGCTTGTCAGGCTAAATGGATTCCGCCCATGAAAAACACAGCGACATTGTTGGTCATCTGCCCGGATACAAAGGGAATCGTCGCAGCCGTCGGGGAGTTTCTCTACCGAAACGGGGCCAACGTCCTGCACGCTGACCAGCACCAGGACGGAGAACGCCAACTGTTCCTGATGCGGGTCGAATGGGATCTGCGCGGCTTCACGCTCGATCTGGACGAATTCGATCGGCGGTTCAGCCCGGTAGCGGATCGTTTCCAAATGCGTTATCGGGTCGAACGATCGTCCCGACCGTTCCGGGTAGCCTTATTCGTTTCCAAGTACGATCATTGTTTAGTAGATCTGCTCTATCGGCACCACAGCGGCGAGTTGGCCTGTGAGATTCCGCTCATCGTCAGCAATCACCCGGACGCGCAGAAATGGGCGGACTTTTACCGAATCCCGTTCCATGTCCTCCCGGTGACAGCTCAGAACAAAGATGCCGCCGAAGCGAAGCAACTCGCGCTTCTCGCCGAGGAACGGGTGGATTTGATCGTCCTGGCCCGGTACATGCAGGTGCTAAGCCCGCGGTTCGTCGAGCAGTTCCCGCAACGGATTATCAACGTCCATCATTCATTCCTACCGGCGTTCAGCGGGGCGCGACCGTACCACCGTGCCTTTGAGCGGGGTGTCAAACTCATCGGCGCGACAAGTCATTATGTGACGGATGAGCTGGATGAAGGACCGATTATCGAACAGGATGTCTCCCGGATTTCGCACCGAGACGGGCTGGAAGATTTGATCGCCAAAGGGCGAGACTTGGAAAAGGTCGTTCTCTCACGGGCAGTCCGCTGGCACATCGACAATCGCGTACTGGTCTACGATCGGAAAACGGTCATCTTCGATTGATGGGACTCTCCCCCCAATTGGGCTAACCCCTTCATGCGGCCATGTGCAGCGGGAGGGCTTCCAATGCGGCGGTGACCGGCTTGAACGCGCGCAGTAGCAGCACTCGGCCCATCACACGCTCCAACGCGGACAACGGCAGGAACCGCCACACATACGGTAACTCGGATCGCCGCAGTTGCCGTTTGCCAACACGATGTTCAGAGAAACAACAAAATAACCGTTTCAACGATCGTGCGGAATAGCGTGGTGCCTCGGTCAGTTGCACCGGCGGAGTGTACCATTTGCGGTATGGCACCAGGATATTTTGCCAGAAGCCTGTATCGTAGTGGGCCGGGAATAGCGCGAAGATTTTGCCGCCCGGTTTCAGGACGCGGTACAGTTCCTGAATCACGGAAGCCAGATCAGTTGGGGAGTCATGCAGCGCGTTCAGGTAGGCGAGGTCAAAACTCCAGCGGTCAAACGGCAACGTGGCCAGATCCGGCGTGGGTACGATGTGAGCGGAATGACCGCGTAGGTCAAAGTTGTTCCGAATGATTTCCGGGTGATCCGCAGGGGTGGCACCAATGGTGACATGGACCCCATGGCGATGGTACTGCAAAGCATCGGAACCGGCCCCTGCACCGAGCATCACAAGCGACTCGCCCGCATGGCGGGAGAATTCGAGGCCGCGCCGGAGCCAGCTACCATGCGGGGCATAGCGTTTGATTTCGAGTTCTTCAAACCAACTGCGGGAAAGTGGTTCCAAATCGCGCCGAGCCAGATGCGAGCGAATCGGCCGCAACAGTTCGCGTGCCGCCAATAGCTGCGTATCCACCTCGGTCATCGGCTCCGTGGCCGAGTCCGCGGTGTCATCAGAATAAATCCGAAACGTCCTGTGTTGGTAGTTCGCCACGGCGACCTCGCATCCTGCGAGCGCGAACAAATGCCCCCCGCAGCCGCGACCCAATACCCTGCAAGTTCCAAACTGTCAAGCCGAACCATCGGAATTTTGCATCCGAGAAGATGTGGGAAGACTGGCGACTCGCAAATACGGGGGACATTCCCAAAGCTCCCTCACACCATTTCTTCCAGTGCGAAGAGAAACGAATGGTCCCCCAAAGGAGAATTACCTGGATTCGACAGAACATCATGGAGATATTGCAGGTAAGAACGGATCCCCCATTGCGTTACGAATGGCTGTTTGATCGATGGAGCCACAACTTCCCGCAAATGATCCTGGAGTCATCGTGAGCGTGCAACTGATCTACCACACCCCGGAGTCGATGGCAGGCGGAATCTCGCCGTTTGATGCAACGATCATGCAAATGGTGGCCGGTCGTGAGGTGCGGTTGGCTTGTCCGTATTTGGGGCTCACCTACTTGAACCGACTCACACAACAGGCGGATCACTGGCGACTGATTACGGATGTTCCAGAATGGTTGCGGGCAATGACACCGAAGGAACGCCAGCAGGTCGAAGAATTTATCGCCCATCATCGGGATCAGATTCATCATTGTCAGGATTTACACGCCAAGGTGGTGATCGCGGGGCCGCAGGCGATGACCGGATCGGCCAACTTCACCCAGAAGGGGATGACCGGGCGTGTGGAAGTCAGCGTGCTGTTTGCAGACTGCGAGCCTGTTGATGAGTTGCGCGCCTGGTTTGATCTGCTCTGGTCCCAGACGGCTCCCGTCGTGGGTGAGGAACTGCGTCGGTGGCGAGAAGTATTGCCGACCCAGGACGTGCGGTTGGAAGCACCACCGATTTCCTGTCGCTTTCCGGGAGTCGCGGCCCGATTGTCACCGTTGCCGATGATCGCGGAAGGAACGGATGTTGAGGAACGACTTTTGTCACGTCTGCGATTGGCTCCGAATCGACAGTGGATGGAAAGTTGGCTCGACTTGGCCCAGACTCTGCTCGAAACCACGGGATTGAGCAGCGATGACCGGCGACTGGTGATTTCGCTTCCCAACGATAAAGAAATTCCCATCATCATCGGGAGTCGCATCGTCCTCATGGCTTTCCGCCGCGAACGGCGAACGGATCACCGGCTGATTCCAGATTATCGATTCCATGATGATCATCAGACTGTAGATCTGATACTTCCCGCGAGCTACCGACCGCGATTCCAACAATTGCCGAGGGCCGCTCATTACTGGTTTTTTAAGAAGCATTATTCCGATGAACAGCGAAACGAGGATGCGCCGATTTGCCTCGGATTCACGATGCCAGCAGAATTCACATTCCCGGCAGGAGTGCGTGCCGCGTGGTTGGAAGCGGCACAACAGGAATGTGACCGCCATCACAGTTCATCCTATCGGCGGAAACATCAACCCCAGTTATACTCCCTGATTTGTGACCCGGCGTATCGTCGGCAGGTTCTCGATGTTGCCTTCTCTGGATAGTGGACCCGGAAAACGGGACCGCCAAGTCAGCGACTGAGGCAGATCGGAGGCAGCACGCTTTTTCCGGTTCCAGACCCTCAGCGAACGTGAAGGGCGTGGAGATGGAAAAGCGTGTCAGGACAACGAGTACGGCAGGTCGGACCCCTGCTGGGAACAGTAGCGAAGAATCGCATGTTTTTGGTCTAGACAATGGGGTCCACTGTAGTGGGCGAAGTTCCAGGCCTTGGCGACGATCTGTTGCGTGACGTTGCTCATGTGATTTCTGGAATGTGTTCAACACGAATGAGTGTGGGAGATAGCCAGAGGAAATCCTTGTCGCAGGTCAACAGGATCGCACCCGTGGCCTTGGCGCAGGCAGCGATCCACAGATCATTTTCCCCTGTACTCCTGCCCAATCGTTGATCCTCAAAGTAAAGGTCCGAGTAGGCTTCGATGACTTCTGGAAGACTCGCCTCAAAGCGAACGAGTTCGTCGATGAGGGTTGCGAGCGCCTTCCGCTTCTGTTCGCCCCATTTCCAGCACTTGGCTAACCCAACAATCTCCCCTTCGGAGATCGTGGAAAACAGGGGTTTTTCAGCCCTTTGATCGAGAGTGTAGTTATTTTTGAGATGCTGTCCCGTGCGATCCTGGCGCACCCAATGCACCAGAATCGTCGTATCCAAGAGCAACAAGTCGTTGTGGCCAACGCTCATGACAGCTTCTCCAACGCCTCCTGAATCTGTTCATCGGTTTCATCTCCTGGCCATTTGCCGATGATTGCAGCCATGCCAGACCGTGGCCCCTGCGGTTTGTGCAGCTTCGACGTGTCTATCATTGTCGTGGATGCTTTCGGCACTCGTGACCAGAGCGACGGTTCGCCTGCGCCGGATGTTACTGAGTCGGCATCAATTCGCAGCAAACGCCCCGAAGCTCGATAAACTGCTTGACCCAGAATTAACACGCGCTGATTGAGCAGCGATTTCACTTCGTCGATGCTGCCATCTGGCATGATGCCACGCACTTCTTCGCCGGTATCCAGGCGGACACCGAATGTCTGCGTGCTGACACGGATCATGTCTAGCGTGCCGACGATGCGGACACGTTTGGCGGCAGGTGTATAGCCCAGGAAGGTCTGAACCGTCTGCAACGTGGCCGGTGTGAAACGGGACGAATGGTTCGCATCGTACCGCCGACTGGTTATGTCGATTTCCCGAAACGGCCCCGAAAAGACACGCCGAAATCGCATCAGGCGTTTCAGCAAAGTCGGGTCGAAATGGTCGCTGTCGGCATTGTTTGCTGCCACATCCGACAGAACGTCACCCAGGAGGTCGAAGCCCGTATCCTCACCGTCGGGGCGGCTGGGCCACAGTTCACCTTGCTGGTACAGCTCACGAGCGCCTTCGTCCAGCGTCGGTGCTTCAAAGTACAGGACGCTCGTGCCGTTACCCCCATGATCGGTAAAGCGAATGTCACCCGCCCGTTCCAGCCATTGCGGGCGACGGCCTTTCAGCGAACTCCGGTTGCGTAGCGCCATCGAGATCGTCTGCTGCACGACAATCGGAAGCTCGGCCAGAAAGTACCCCAGAAACTGTGGCGGTAGTTTTCCTCCGAAATGCTGTTCGCTCTGTAACTGGATTTCGTGAACTCGGATGCTCATGATTCGTCCTCCCGACTTTCCTCCTCCGCAATGACAGCACGGCGGGGCTTGCGAGTTCGTTGTACCCCGTTTCGACCTGCCCTGCCATTGCCACCAGCGGAGCCTTCCGCACGCTGTTGCCGGATGCGTTCCCGCAGCTTTTCGGTGGGTTCATCGCTGGGGGTTGGTATCTCAAGGTCGTCGCCTTACGTTGCTCATGATTTACCACAACCTTTGCACGCCGTAGGCATCGAATTGAGAATCCGCACTCACGATGGGAATATTCTCGGAAAGCGCCTGGGCGATGAGAAGCCGGTCGAAGGGGTCTCTGTGGTGGTACGTCATATTCGTCAAGCGGACGGTATGCGTCGGCAGGATGGGCAACACCTGAAAGCCATACTGATTCAACCCCAGGTTGATAAATTCTTCGTAGGGCCGATTCAAGGTCCACTTCCCAACGCTCACCTTGATGGCAATTTCCCAGTACGATGCTGGACTGATAAATACCTCATTGCTGGCATCTTGAATGACGCTCTGGGCGGCGATGCTCAATTTTGCATCGCCCTCGATGTACCAGTACATGGTTGTGGGTATCGAGCAGCAACTTCACGGCATGTACTCCGCAAAGTCCTTCAGGTGTTCGTCATCGTCGGAGACGATGGTAATCATTCCCTTACCTAACCCAGGAGCGGAGCGGAGGCGGGGCTTTGACACTTCGATCACCAGTTTCGCTACAGTTTGGTTGTTTTCCGTGATCTCCACTTCTTCACCAGGGGACAAGCCGTGGATCAGGTCGGGCAGACGAGCTTGTGCTTCCGCAAGTGTCAGAATCATGGTTGTTCTCCTCGTTGTCAGGAAGGTCACTCAGTTCATTCGGGAGACGGTTTCGCCTTCGTGCGGGTTCGCCGTGCGTTGCCGTTGGTGCTGGCCTCCCGCTGTTGCCGGATGCGTTCCCGCAGCTTGTCGGCGGGTTCGTCGCTGGGGTCTTGCGGCACGAGCTGGCCTGCAAAGGCCCGCTTCAGGATGCTCTGACGCAGGCGGGCCGCACGCAACAGATCACGTTCAATTGCTGTGGTTACTGCTTCGATCTGCGAGAACTTTTCGGCAACATCGAGCAGGATTTGCTCTTGCTCAATGGAAGGAGGCAGAGGGAATGCTAATGCTTGCAACTTTGATCCATTGACATTGGCTTGGCCAACCTGTTGGCTCACGACCGACTTGACCCACTGCCGCCCGTATGATGAGTTAATGTAGTGGCAGAGATAGCGTGAATCGCAACCGGACAAGCAGCGCACCCCAATCAGGTAGGATGCATAAGAGCAGGAGGCAAACTGTCCTTCGTAGACCGCAGACTTGCCGACCAGTTCAGCACTGTTCGTTCGGTTGAAAAGCAAGTCGCCCTTCTGAAGCAATAGCTCTGGAAACTCTGAATGATTCTGGGGAAGGTACTTCAGCACCCCAAGGTCAAGCGATCCATCCACGATGTTGCCCATCCGCAACACAGGAACGCCAGATGACTCCTCATTCGTTTTGGATGACGACCCATAACGAGTGAATTCGGCAACCTGCTCCACACTCGCCCAGCACCAGCCCGCAGGCAGTTCCGGTAGGCCGGTCGTGTCGGGGGTGGGGGGTTCGACGTACTTCGATTGCCAGCCCTTGGGGGGTGTCTTGCTCGCTGCGGCGAACTTGGCCAGTTGGTCCTGTTCCCACTTGCGACGGCGTTCGGCCAGGATGCGGCGCAGCAACTCCGACGCTGGCTCCCCGTCTCGATGCTTCGCTCGCCATGCAGCGGTCAGCTTGCCCGTCACCGCCGCTTGCAGCACCGACGCCCGATACCGCTTCAGATTGGCCCGCACCCGCTCCAACGCCGCCACGCCCGCATCCAGTTCGGAAAACAGTTCCTCAATCTTGGCCACGATGCGCCGCTGTTCGTTGAGGGGAGGAAGGGGAAGCGAATATGACCGAATGTCATGAGATCGCACTGCTGGGTACAGCGCTCCCTGTACCAGTTCGCACATCGCATGGATGAACTTGTTAGATTGGACCGTGTAATATAGCCATGATGGTTCAGCACCATTGACTCTAAGTACATCAAACCCTGTCGAACCGATGGCAAAATTGAGGACTGACGGAACCAAAGCAACCGCATTGAGGTTTGGGCGAGTCATTGAAACAAGCACGTCGCCAGTTGCGAGAACCTGCCTCGCACGGCTGGGTGCGTCCGCAATGAGAATTGTTTTGGTATCGGTGATCCGTTTCGTCTGGTTGTCAATGCTGCTAATGTCAACGTAAGTGAATGAGTCGCTAGCGGTTGGCCCTGATTGCGCTACTTTTCCCTCTACTATGTCTCCAATTGTTGTGACAGCCCAACCAGTAGGTAAATTAGTTTTCTTGTTGTCACTCATGCTGCCAGACTCCCGTTCAGTTCCTCAAGGAGCGTGGTCAGGTTGTCGCCAAAGACCTCGTGGGCCTTGCCCAGCCCGCCGAACTGGTTGAAGGGGGCTTCTTCAAAGTCGTCCATCTCGATGCGCAGGCAACCGGCGATGTGATCCTTGATCGCCTCCAGCCAGCGGCGCTGTTCCGGCGTAAAGGTCATTCCGGCCCTTTGCTTGTCGGCCAGCCAGCGCTGAAAGCGTTCGTCCACCGTGGCGGCAAACGGCAACAGGTCGTTGGCGGGGTCCAGGGCGTGGCGCACCAGGGCGATGAGATCGACCAGTTGCTTGCCGCCCTGTCCCTTCACCTTCTGCGGCTCCACCTGCTGAAACGCCTGCCAGACCTTTACCGGCGTGGCCGACAGCGGCGGATTCTGCAGCGCCTGGGCCAGTTCCTTGATGTGCCGATACCGCAACCCCGACCGATACGGCTGACTGTAGAGCAGTTGCAGGGCTTCCAGTTCGTCCTTGTGATCGACCAGGAATTGCTGAAAATTCGTCACCAGCGACTGGGCCTTCTCCCTGGCTTCGGGGCTAAAGCTGGCTTCGATGAGTTGATCCTGCGTGACCTCATCAATGATCTGTTCCAGCGACTTCGTGAGTTCCACGATCCTCTGCCGCAACTTCGGGTGCAGGAACGGTTTCAACGCCATCGCCACCATTTCTTCTTCCACCTTGTCGAGTTGCTGTTCGGTCGGCTCCTGGCCTTCGGGGAGCTGGAACCGTTCCTGCGCCCACTCCACCTGCGCATCGGCATCGACGCTCTGCAACAGTTGCTGCGTGAGCGTGGGCAGGTCCGTTCCGCCCGTCAGCGTGACGATTTCCTCACGCTGTTCGCAAGTTAATTGCCGATCCAGCCGAGCCAGCCGAGATGCCAGGGTGGTGGCAATATCGGGGTGCGCCATGCCCGTGGCGACCATGTTCATGAGCTTTTCCAGCGGCACGGACGGCTTGCGGTCCAGCGGCTTCGATTCGGACTTGTCGCCGTCGCAGACCCCCACGGCATCCACGATGACGAAGTGATCCTTGACGATCTGCTGCTGCACGTCCCCTTCGCCGGAAATCTTCCACAGGTCATCGTTGCTGACGACTCGGCAACCCCGCCCCTTCATTTGCTCGAAATAACCAGCGCTCCGCACGTTGCGCAGGAACAGCAGGCATTCCAGCGGCTTTACGTCGGTGCCGGTGGAGATCATGTCCACGGTGACAGCGATGCGAGGGTTGAACGAGTTGCGAAACTCGGCCAGCAGGTCTTCGGGCTTCTTGCCGGTGGTCTTGTAAGTGATCTTCTGGCAGAAGTCATTGCCCCTGCCAAATTCCTCACGAATGATACGGGTAATGTCCTCCGCATGGCTGTCGTCCTTGGCGAACACCAGCGTTTTCGGCACTTCCTTCCGGCCAGGGAAAATCTCGGTGAAGAGACGGTCCCGAAACGTGCGGACGACGAGGCGGATTTGATCTTCAGCGACCACATCCCGATCCAGCTGATTGGCGCTGTAGGTCAGATCGTCCTCAAGCTCGGCGTAGCGCTTGGCCTTGGTGCGGCGATCCCTGCGAGGGATGAACCGCCCCGTTTCTTTTTCCAGCCTAGCCCCGCCTTCGGTGATGCGAGTGCGAATGCGGTACACATCGAAGCCGACGTTGACACCATCGGCCACCGCCTGTTCGTGGCCGTACTCCATGACAAGGTTGTTCTGAAAGAAGCCGATGGTCTGCTTGGTCGGCGTGGCGGTCAGGCCGATGAGGAAGGCATCGAAGTATTCCAGCACCTGCCGCCACAGGTTGTAGATGCTGCGATGGCATTCGTCCGTCACGATGAAATCGAACGACTCGATGGGAATGTTGGGGTTGTAGACGACCGGCAACGGTTCCTTGACCAGACTGCTGGAGGCTTCCCACATCGAGCCTTCCTCGTTGCCCTCTTCAAACTCGGTTTCGCCCTTGAGCATCGAGTACAGACGCTGAATGGTCGTGATGCAGACCTTGGCGACCGGATCGAGCGTGTTGGAGCGCAGGTGCTGGACATTGTATTCTTCGGTGAACTTGCGGTTCGTGTACGGGCTGACGTACTGCTGAAACTCCCGATGCGTCTGCCGCCCCAGGTTAGCACGGTCCACGAGAAAGAGGATGCGTTTGGCCCCTGCGAACTTAATCAGTCGGTAGATGAAGGACACGGACGTAAAGGTCTTGCCGCTGCCCGTGGCCATCTGAATGAGCGAGCGGATTCGGTTCTGCGCCAGCGATTGTTCCAGATTGCGGATCGCCTGGAGTTGCACCCGCCACAGCCCCTGCGTGTTCAGTTCGGGCATCTGCTGAAGGCCCAGCCGCACTTGACGTTCCAGATTCACCAGTCGAAGCAGTTCTTCGGGCCGATGGAAGCGGAAGACGGGACGGCTGCGGGGTTCGGGTTCCAGCAGGTTGGTGAATTGCGAGATGGCCCCCGTCGATTCGTAGCAGAACGGCAACGGCAGGCAGTGCGACGGCACCCCCGCAGGCAGGGCGCTGACGTACTTCGATGACTGGCTTTCGACCCCTGCGAGCGTGTACCCCTGCGGTTTCGCCTCCACGACACCCGCCGCCTTGCAATCGAGGTACAGCAGGTAGTCGGCCTCACCCACGAGCAGCGGGAATTCACGCACGGCCACGCCCAGGCCCGCCGAGATGTGCATGTCCTTGCGGTCCTGCACGATCCAGCCAGCCTGTACCAGTTGCCGGTCGATTTCCTGGCGTGCCAGTTCTTCGGGCATCATGGCTGCGGCCCACCCCCTGTTGACAATCGCGTGCAATGATCTTACGGTAATGGAGGGCAACCCGCAACCTCGGCAGCGGCCAGACGATGCGCTTCGGTCAAAGAGTCAAGGAACTGCGAACCGCAAAGGGACTGACCCTGCGTGCCCTGGCGAGCAAGGTCGGCTGCGGCTTCACCTACATCTGCAAGATCGAACGGGAAAAGCTGGACTTTGCCGAGTACCCAGGCGAAGCGCTGATCGTCAAGTTGGCCGCAGCCCTGGAGGCCGACGAGGACGAACTCCTGCTGCTGGCCGAAAAGATTCCGACAAAGATCAGACGACGGGTGCTGGAGCGGCCCGATGCCTTCCGCAAGCTGGCCGACCTCGATGATGCCGCACTGGACGAACTCGTGCGGGGGATCGGGACGAAGAGGGTGAAGGCGACGAAGTGATCCATGCCCCTGTTAATCAGCTTGTCACTCCACAATTTCCCACCCCAGTACAAGATGCACACCCTTGGTTGTACTCTTGCGCCAATTCTGAGTTGACGCGGTGTTGAAATCCCGTCATCGTAACAGATGAATCGCTTTCAATGTCCTACCTCCTGACGCGGATGTGATCCGTGTTGTGATATTTGTGCCCGGATTCGGTATCGCGTGGTTGTTCCCCCGAGGTGCCCGACGATGATCTGTTCCCACGTACCAGCGGTCTTCGCTGGATTTCTGACTGGGTGCATTGGAATTGTCCTCAACATTTCCCCTATCTCTGCCGCGGAACCGAAACTCGAATACAACCGCGACATTCGGCCCATTCTCGCGGAGAACTGCTTCGCTTGCCACGGAGCGGACCCGGCCGCTCGGAAAGCCGATCTCCGGTTGGATGTCCGCGAACAGGCACTCGCTGCCGATGCGATCGTGCCGGGGAAACCCACCGCCAGCGAGATGATTACGCGGATTTTGTTGCCGGACGATGATTCCGAGCGGATGCCACCGGAGAAATCCCGCAAATCCTTGTCCGCACAGCAGAAAGAGTTGCTCCGCCGCTGGGTTGCCGAAGGGGCAGAGTATCAGGGGCACTGGGCTTTCCTTCCGCCAAAATTGCCCACATTACCACCCGTGCGGAACGCGGCCTGGGTCCGTAACCCAGTGGATCGGTTGATTCTCGCGGAGCTGGAGAAGCACGGGCTGACACCGGCCCCGGAAGCGGATCGACGCACACTCGCACGGCGACTGTCTCTTGACCTGACCGGCTTGCCGCCCACGCCCGAGCAAGTGGAAGCGTTCGTCCGCGATCCGTCCGCCGATTACTACGAAAAGTACGTTGATCAATTGCTAGCTTCGCCCCACTGGGGGGAACATCGTGGCCGCTACTGGCTCGACGCGGCCCGCTACGCTGACACGCACGGCATCCACTTCGACAACTACCGGGAAATGTGGTCCTATCGGGATTGGGTGATTCAGGCATTCAACCGTAATTTGCCATTCGATCAGTTCACGATTGCGCAACTCGCCGGGGATCTGCTCCCGAAACCGACACTCGATCAACGGATCGCCACCGGGTTCAACCGTTGCAACATCACCACCAATGAAGGTGGCATCATCGACGAAGAATACGTCGTCCTCTATGCCCGCGACCGTACCGAGACAACCGCGACCGTGTGGATGGGCCTGACCATGGGCTGTGCCGTCTGCCACGATCACAAATATGATCCGATCACGCAGAAAGACTTTTACTCACTCTCCGCCTTCTTCAACAACAGCACCCAGGCCGCGAAGGATGGCAACATCCCGAACACGCCGCCGATCATCCCCGTGCCCGCTCTGCAAGACCGTGAGAAATGGAACACCATTGCCAAACAGGTTGCCGCCGCGCAAGCCCAGCTCGCGGAGCGTCGGAAACAGGCACAACCGACGTTCCAAACGTGGCTCCAGTCCGCCACCACCGAGGATGTTGCCATCCACATTCCCGAAGGCGACCTGACATTCCGGGCTGCACTCGATACTGGGAAAGGCCAGACCTTCACCACGCAAACCGCCGGGAAAACCGCCACGGTGCCCTTGACGAACGGTTACGCCTGGACCAACGCAAAGAATGAACGCACCGGGTTGACCATCAAAGCCGGTGACGCGGTTGCGTTCCCGGATGTCGGGGATTTTGACGCGGCCACGGCCTTCACGGTTTCCCTCTGGGTTCACCCCGGACAGCGGAACTTGACGGGGGCGCTGCTCGCTCGCATGGATTCGCCGAACGGCCACCGCGGTTGGGACGTGTGGATGCAGAACGATCGCATCGGCATGCATCTAATTCACGATTGGCGCACTCGCGATGCCCTCAAAGTCGTGACGAAAGCGCCGCTCACTCTCCGCCAATGGCAGCATGTCTCGATCAGCTACGACGGTTCCCGCAAGGTGGAAGGAATCCGTGTCTATGTCGATGGCCAGCTCCAACCCGTCACGATCGAAGCCAGTGGCTTGAAGGGGAGTACTCGTACCAGCGTTCCGTTGAAACTCGGTCAGCGACACACGGGAGAACGCGTCATCAACGCCAGTCTTCAGGATGTCCGGCTTTACTCTCGGGCGTTGACGGCACTCGAAATCGGACAGTTGGCCGGTCACGATCGCATCGCGGATCTGTTGGGAAAACCCGCCACGAAACGGACACCTGCCGAAACCGAGGAACTCTTTGCCTGGTGGCTGGTCACTCAGGATGCGATCTACCAGCAACGCGCGACCAAACTTCGCCAATTGGAACAGGAAGAAGTCGCCATCAAGTCTCGTGGCACCATCGCGCACGTCTGGAATGAGAAACCCAGTGAACCGATGGCGTTCCTGCTCTATCGGGGTGAGTACGACCAGCGTCGGGATCCGGTTTCCGCTGCGACACCGCCCGCTTTGCCAGCGTTCCCTCCAGATTTGCCACGGAATCGACTCGGGTTGGCCAAGTGGCTGCTCCGGCCCGAGCATCCGCTGACGGCGCGGGTGACGGTCAACCGCTTCTGGCAATCGCTGTTTGGAACGGGGATCGTCCGCACCTCCGGGGATTTCGGCACCACAGGGGAACTCCCATCTCACCCAGAATTGTTGGACTGGCTGGCGTTAGACTTCCGTTCCGATTGGGACATGAAGCGGTTCTTCAAGCTCCTCGTGACCTCCGCCACCTATCGGCAAGCGGCTATCACCACGACTGAGAAACGGGAAAAAGACCGTGATAATCGCCTGCTCAGCCGGGGGCCGCGGTTCCGCATGGATGCCGAGATGGTGCGGGATTACGCCTTGGCCGTCAGTGGTTTGCTCGTCCCGAAAATCGGCGGCCCGAGCGTGAAGCCGTACCAACCGGACGGCGTCTGGGAAGCGGTTGCCATGATCGGGAGCAACACCCGAAACTACAAGCGAGACAGTGGCTCGGACTTGTACCGCCGTAGCCTGTACACCTTCTGGAAGCGTTCCGCGCCCCCGGCATTTTTGGATGTGCTGAATGCCCCGAATCGGGAAACCTGCACCGTCCGCCGCGACCGCACCAACACGCCCTTGCAGGCATTGTTGACACTCAACGACGTGCAATACATCGAAGCGGCCCGCGTCCTGGCCGAGAAAGCCTTGCAGGCGAGCCCAACTGGGGAAGGACGCATCGACTTCTTGGCTCGCCGTGTCCTCTGTCGGCCGCTGCAACCCGAGGAAACGACGATTGTGACCCGCATCGCCGCGGAATTGCTCGCGGACTACCAGCGGCAACCGGACGAGGCGAAGAAGTTGATTACGTTCGGCGAATCGAAGACCAGTCCCACCATCCCCCCCGCGGAACTGGCCGCCTGGACGATGGTGGTGAACCAACTCCTCAACCTCGACGAGGTGCTGAACAAGTAAGTATGTGCCTCACGATTGTGGGCATCCGGGTTCAGGGTAGGCCGAATGTCAGATCTCGGTCGCGGCCATCAACATCCAACCATCGTACACGCACAGATCGCAATTTGAGCCGAGCCATTCCAAGTGGAGAAACCGTGTAAGCAAAGAATCGCGGTGTTTTTCCCGCACGGGGATACACTGGGAAGCGGTGCCGATTCGTATAGGGCGGTAAGCTAATCGTAGTATCTTCGCGTGTATCAAACAATTTTATCAAAAACCGCGGCAAGTTCCCTACCAGTGGTAACGGTCGCAAATGGTTTTTGGTTTCGTATTCGACTTCTACGATGATCGGTTCTTCAGATGCAGGATTGGGTTGCGTCAGGCTGAATGAGTCGGATGTGGTAGGAACTTCCGTAGTTGGTGCGATGGCTTGCTGCCACGGTCCCGACCGCCGCCGCCACAATGTGACATAGACATTATGTCCGAGGCATTCATAGTTCAATAAGAGTTCTTCAAAAAATAGCCAGTTTGTTATTTCCAGCCATGATTGAAACTCAAATCTCTCGCGATGGAATACGACGACGTACTCAGGATCAGATTGGCGAAAGGCTTCAAGATATGCGGTTCGGCCGTTCTGGCCCAGTGCATGAATCATGTAATCGCAATAAGGGTGAAAAATCCCATAGTGCGATTCGATCAACCCTGCGTAACACGACCAAATACGCGGCGGACTTGTGATTCCACGATGAGCCCTGTCATCATCGATCATTCCCGATAGCGATTGTAAGTAATCAGACGATATGGGACCGAGTTGCGACCCATCATCTCGTAACCGCTTGGCGAGTTGGCCTGTTTCATGAACGATGGATTGAACATGCCAGATCGAGGTTTGCATCCGCCACGTGGGGCCAACCGAAAGGATCAGCAGGGTGGCCCCTATCACGGCTGCTTGATAAATGGCGCGATCCACCGAACCAAGCCACCACCAACCCAGCGCGAGCCATGTAAAGATCAGAACACGCTGGCAGCCCAGCAAATAATGCTCGGATATCATCCCTGTGGTATAGGGGATCGTCGAAGCCAATCCGTAGACCAGAAACCCCAAGAGTGTACAACCCAGAGGCCGCAACGCGGCATCGCGCCGCATGGCGGCAGCCACTAGTGCGAATGTCACCACGACGGGACCAATCGCTTTGAAGATCAGGTTGCGATCAGATAAAGCCTGTGAGATCGAAGCAATAAACCCGCCCGGCAAACTGCTGAAGTACCAGATTTGATCCACCGGGATGTCACGAAATGCGAAGAGGATCGCCGCTTGTGCGCCAGATACACCACCAATCAGAGTGAGTATTCCGACATATGTGCCAAATGTAGATACTCCTGAAATGATCGACCATCTCAGTGAGCATCCTGGGACATTGTACCACCACCGAGCAATCCAAGTTCCTCCCAGTAGACCGAGACATGAAGCCGCCCCATGCTCTGTCCCCAAAAATAGTGCCAACCCAGTTGCGGCACCGACCAGAACCGCTTCCCACATCGGACGCAACCCAAGTAGGAGAACCGCTGCCACGAACGCAGGCGCTGCAGCGCGAACCCCAGGTAGGCTATGCATCGGCATGTACAACCAATGCATCTCAAACAGTTCCGAACAGACGATGGCCGCCATTGTCAGCCCGAGCGTTGCCTGAAATCGCTTCGTCAAGGCTGCGAAGAATGCAATCCATCCCAAAAGAGTCCCCAGCGGCGATACCACGACTCGGCTAACCTCCGCCGCAAACAAATCAGATCCCATGAGCCTGTAAATTGGATAGTGGATATACGGAACACCCAGACCATGAAAGAACTGAAAATCTACACCACCACGCTGACCCGCCAAGATGCGGCGCAGTGGGTTAAACACTTGGAAAGGGCCATCCCACAAACCAAATTCCAAGACCGTCAAATGGGACAAACCCCATCGAACATAAACGGAGAGCCAGAGCAAAATCAAAAGTATCCATGTGGTAGGAAGCCACCCATCGCGCAGGATTTTCCACACACGCATACTCAAGTCCTCAATGTTCTTGGGGCGGTAAGACGAACCGTTTCTCAATTTCTCATTGCACGAAGGATAACGCTAGCGGAATGGAAGGTCCGCACGGTAGAATAACTACATTCTAATGTCAATAGGCTCAATACCGCTGCGGACGTGTAATACTTGTCGGAATCTTCTTGCCTTTGAGAATGGCCATCATCTTGTTGGTCGGCTTCTCGCTCTGCTGCTCGTTCTCCCGCTGTTGAGGTCGGATCATGACACGTTCGGAACTGGCCCTGAACCTGACTCGTCGGCACTTCTTCGCCAGTAGCGGCCTCTCGCTGGGTTCCGCAGCCCTCGCCTCGCTGCTGCAACAGGATGCCTGGGGTAAAGCACCCGTGCCACCACAAGGCGTGCCAACCGGCTTCGGTGCCGCGCTTCCCCGGACGCATTTTGCCCCCAAGGCCAAGAACGTCATTTACCTGCACATGGTCGGCGGTCCCAGTCAGATGGACCTGTACGACTACAAACCGCAGATGAACGACTACTACGATAAAGATCTCCCCGAAACCATCCGCAAGGGACAACGTCTGACCACGATGACCAGCGGGCAAGCCCGATTCCCCATCGCTCCGTCGATGTACAAGTTCCAACAGCAAGGCCAGTGCGGGATGTGGATGACCGAACTGCTCCCGTGGACCGCCAAAGTTGCCGATGATCTCTGCTTCATCCGTTCGATGCACACCGAAGCGATCAATCACGAACCCGCCATCACCTTCATGCAAACAGGGAATCAGGTCACGGGGCGGCCATGCATGGGAGCTTGGACCAGCTATGGCCTGGGCAGTTTGAACCAGAACCTGCCGACGTTCGTGGTCATGGTGGCGACCCCCACGAACCAGGAACAGGTGCAGGCGATCTCCGCCCGACTCTGGCAATCGGGCTTCCTGTCCGGCGAACATGCGGGCGTGTCGTTCCGTTCGGCTGGCGATCCGATTCTCTTCATCAACAACCCGCCGGGTGTCTCATCAGAAGTGCGCCGAACCACGCTCAATGGTCTGAAAGCTCTCAATGAACTGACCGCGAACCGCTTCGGCGACCCGGAAACCACCACCCGTATCCAGCAGTACGAGATGGCCTACCGGATGCAGACCAGCGTGCCCGATCTCGTTGACCTGCGTACCGAGAAAAAGTCCACTCTGGAACTGTACGGCAAAGACGTGACCAAAAACGGTTCCCTGGCAAACACGATGCTCCTGGCCCGGCGACTCGTGGAAAAAGGGGTGCGATTCGTCCAGGTGTACCACAATAACTGGGACCACCATGGCAACATGGCCAAGCGGATGCCGTTCCAATGCCAGGATCTCGATCAGCCGACTTATGGGTTAATTCAAGATTTGAAAAACCGGGGAATGTTTGACGATACGCTCATCATCTGGGGCGGTGAATTTGGTCGAACGATCTACACCCAAGGGAAGCTGAGCCGAACAAACTATGGCCGTGACCACCACCCGCGTTGCTTCACGATGTGGATGGCCGGCGGCGGATCGAAGGGCGGCACCATCTACGGGGAAACCGACGATTTCAGCTATAACATCGTCAAAGACCCCGTCCACATCCACGACTTCCACGCCACGGTGTTACGGTTGCTTGGCATCGACCATGAACGCTTCACCTACCGTTTCCAGGGACTCGACCAAAAACTCACCGGCGTTGAACCCGCCACCGTGATTGATGCCTTGATTTCATGATTCACCAAAATACGCAGGCTGCCCGAAACAACGCAGGGATGAAGGAATCGCATCCATCACAAAAAGGACGAACACGATCCACTCAACGTGTACGAGGCATTCGGACTTGGCTGACGGCTATCAGAGCGGTGCCGCGTAAATCGGTGGGATGGCTGACGGTTCCGTAAAGTTCGACTTCATAGCCACGGAATCGTTCGAGATCGG
The DNA here is from genome assembly GCA_026931725.1 of Bacteroidales bacterium. GTDB lineage: Bacteria > Planctomycetota > Planctomycetia > Gemmatales > Gemmataceae > JAIXLE01. Next base: position 3,622 of record JAIXLE010000097.1, on the reverse strand, counting down.
CACCATCTTCAGTAGCATACGCCACAACGCGCCCCTGGCTACTCACCAGGGCGTAGGTGGTTCTGCCGCCGATACGAAAGCCTGCCACCCGGATCACGCCGGATTCGGTCCATTGGCCACTGGCTGCTGGAGTATCAGGACGCGGGGAAGTGGATGTATTCCGGTTTATAGGTCGAGTTCTCGCTCGCGCCTGCTCCCGCACGGTGTGAATCCGTGTGTAGCAGAGATTGGCTAAATCCGCATCACCACCGGGTTGGTTCATCTCCGCAGCCAAACGCAGGTAATATTGTTCCGCTTTCGTGAAATCGCCATCTCGGTAGGCTTGTTCCGCCTGGAGCCAGAGTGGGTGATTGGGCCAATTGCCACCACGGGTTTCCGTGCGTGCGGGATTACCAGGATTGGGCATCGCGGCGGCCGGAGCAATGGCGGCGGGATGGGTGGTTGGCTTCGCCGCTGTGACCACGGGAGCCAGCGGTTGCGGTTCAACTTTCGGCGACTTCACCGTAAACGCAGCGGAGGCACCGCCGATCTCGATCGCTTCCCGACGAATGTAACGAAAATCACCAAACGGCGGTTCAATCGGCAGCCAGTGCGAACCCGCATGATCGATCGTGTTGCCAATCACGAGAACGATTGTTCCATCAGCGATTTTCGTTCGCCGGACATCGAGTGGATGATCCAAGCCCGCACGGCCAATGGCGATGACAGTTTCGGGGTCGGCGTGAACGATCATATTTCGAGGAAGAACCTCCCCGGATTGGCCGGGGGCGGGGCCGACATGGAGGTGATTAATCCAGCTCACCTGCCCGCGAGGCGGTTGAATGGCCAGCCAACCACCGGGTTCTTCATGGTCAATTTCCACGGTGGCACCGCGATACAGTGAGCCGGTTTCGGGCATCTGTTCGCTGGGGCCGGAACGCAAAGTCGTCGAATCCGCAACCACCTGACCACGGCGCGGAGTGGACTGGGCGAATAATGGCGTGGTCACGCAACAGGCAAGAATCAGCAAGAGAACAGGTCGCACGGTTCGACCTCCACGCCACGTTACACTGAGAACACCCGCAGGATGCACACGGCATATCATCTTCCCCGTGGGAATCAACCCCGCTACCGTGGTTCCCCCATGTTGGGCCGCGATGGTGGGCAATCATTTGGGAAGGGTTGCCCACCATCGCTTTTTCTCTTCATGAATTGCAGGCGATCGGGCTATTTCACGCCATGCATCCATTTCTTGAGGACTGGTGAGAGTAACAGTAACAACACACCGGAACCGATCGCAAACAAGCCGACATCGTTGAATACACCCAGAGCCAGATCGAGTGTTTGTTCGGGTGTCGCATCCTTGTCGGCCGCGGTTTCACTGGCGATCCACTTGCCCGCCTGATGCGCGATTGCGGAAGACAGGAACCAAAAACCCATCATGAAGCCGACGATCTTCGCGGGAGCCAACTTCGTCACCAGGGACAAGCCAACCGGCGACAAGGACAGTTCCCCCAACGTGTGCAGCAGATAGAGCAAGAGCAGGAACATCGCTGGCATGAGGCCATTCACGGCGGCGGCTTTCCCCAGATTCAGCACGAGGAACCCGGTTCCGAGCAGCAGTAACCCCATGGCGAACTTGACCGGGGCCGATGGTTCCATCTTGTTGTTGGCGAGTTTGACCCACATGAAAGAGAAGATCGGCGCGAACAGCATGATGTAGAACGCATTCACGGCCTGGAAATTGCTCGTCGTCAGGGTGACGAGTCCAAAAACATTCCGATTGACGTTGCGTTCCGTGAACAGATTGAGCGCGCTACCCGCCAGTTCAAAGAATGTCCAGAATACTGCCGTGAAGATCAACAATACCGCAATCACCCAGATACGCTGTCGTTCCACAATTCCATATTGAAACGACATATACAGGATGTAAGCGACGGCACCAATGCCTACTACACCCAGGATATAATCCATGACATCGTTATAGTGAATCAGCAGGCCCGCAACGGGGATCACCAGGAATGTTCCCAGATAGATCAGTGGGGCTGGCAGCCAGAATTGCGATGCGGTCGCGGGTGGGTCGGCGTGATGCTGGAGAATGCCCGAACGGACAGTGGCGAGAAAGATTCCCAAGCCCAGCATCATCCCGATGCCCGCGCACAGGAAGCCGTAGCGCCAGCCTTCAATTTCACCAATCGTTCCACACGTCAAAGGGGTCAGAAACGCGCCGATGTTGATCCCCATGTAGAAGATCGTAAACGCCCCATCTCGGCGAGAATCCCCTTCATGATAATACTTGCCAACCAGGCTCGAAATGTTTGGCTTGAAAAACCCATTCCCGATCACCAACAGTGCCAATCCGGTATACAGGAAGAGTTTGTTATTTTGCGTATCCGACTCCGTCACGGGGGAATCGGTGGGACGGACGCTGGCCTCGGCGACTTCACCGGCAACCGCAGCGGTGGCCGCGGCGCGTTCCTTGGCTTCGATGTGGCTCATCATCGCCTCGCCGCTGCCTGCCGAGAGGGTGAACTGCCCGGCTGCCATCAAGAGGGCACCCCAGATAATCGACTTGCGGAACCCCAACACCTTATCGGCCAGATACCCGCCCGCGAGCGGTGTGAGGTACACCAATGCCCCATAGGCTGCATAGATGCCGTACGCCAGATTTTCCGGGATGCCGAACCCGCCCGTCATTGTCATGGACGTGAGGTACAACATCAACAACGCCCGCATCCCGTAGTAGCTGAACCGTTCCCAGAGTTCGACCAGGAACAGCAAAAACAGCGCGGAAGGGTGCGTCCGGCGATTCAACAGGAAGACCACGCCCACCCAGATGCTCACGAGCACCCAAGCGAACAACATAATCTGATATTCGTCACGCATGAACCAGAACTCACAGGGGGACGTTTCCGGACTATCGGGTCGGTGTTGGGGACGAATTCTAACAGGCTAACCACACATACCACAAGCACGACGGCAGGATTTCCCGAAGAAACACCACCGGGAGCGCATCGGGATCTGGTCGTTCCTACGCGGAGGAGGCCATCCTTGACGCGGATTCAAACCGCTTTTCCGGGATTTCCGCTGAATCCTGAGAACACCTCGTCGAAATTATGAGTTCTTCCGCGTCCATACGAAATGAGAATTGTCTAATTGTGGTTCTCCTTGCCAACGATACGCGCACAAGAAGCCACCCTTGGCGACGCTGTAATCCAGGCAGGCCACGTTCGATGCCAAAATGCTCGGACGATCGGCGGACAACCAGTAGTGACCGACAAAAGCGGGTTTGGCGGATTCGGGGTAGGGCGTGGCGGCGGCGCAGATGGCCGGGTCCAGTGTCTGGTCGCACGGGATCACATCTGTTTGCAGGGCATAGGTGCGATAGGTTTGCCCTTCAGGAGTCATGTACCAGCGGGTGCGAAACTCGGTACGAACGTGGCCATCCTTGTCGGCAAACGTCACTCCGTCTGGGAGTTTGCCTTCTTTCCCTTTGAGAATCGCATCCACGGCAGAGTATAGCGGTGGCCCCTTGCGACACGCGGCAAGGAGAAAGGTATTCGAGAGGCCGCCCTGATTTTTGTAGCCTTCCGCTATCTGTTGGATCAATTGCTCGTCCCAGCAAACATGTACTGCTCGCAGT